>NZ_JBEZNL010000023.1:0-131934 GCF_040653275.1 Streptomyces sp. NPDC048002
CTCCCCAAGGGCGGGCCGAAGGCTCGCTGACCTCCCGAGACGACACGACACGGAGGGGGGGGCCCGCTTTTCACCCGGGCCCCCCCCCGGGGGGGGGGCGGGGCCCCGGCGGCTCGGTCACACGGTCGCGGCGTCCCTGAGGCGCCGGCCGAAAAGAGCGAGCATCTGCGCCCAGGACGCAGCGGCGCCCGCCGGGTCGTGGGCAGGCGTTCCCGGCCACAGGAAGCCGTGCCCGCCCTTGGCGTGAATCTCCACCGTCGCCCGCCGGCCGAGCTTCTCCAACTCGTCGATCAGCGGCCGCTGGTCGGGCAGGGGGACGACGGCGTCGACGCCGCCGAAGGCCGCGTACACGTCGCCCCGGATCTCCTTGACCCGCAGGTGCGGGGAGTCGGGGGCGTCCGCAACGGTGAAGGCCGGGTGCAGCATGGCACCGGCCGTGAAGACCTCGCCGTGTTCGGCCATGGCGTGGATCACGGTGCGGGCCGTGTGGCAGAAGCCGAGGCACCCGACCGCGCCGGCAGCCGCTGCCGGGTGGTCCGCGAGGGCTTCCAGCAAAGTGACGGAATCCGCGACCATCCGCGAGGGCGTCGCGTTGCCAATGGCTGCCTCCATCCGGGCCCGCTCAGGGCTGTCCGGGTCTCTCATCCGTGACAGGTCGAACCTGATCTCCTCGCCGTCGCGGTGGTAGAGGTCCGGTACCGCAACGCAGTAGCCGTCAGCGGCAATGCGGCGCGCCGTGTCATAGATGGATTCCCGCAGGCCCGGTCCATCGTGGTAGCAGAGGACCACGGGGTGCGGGCCGTCGGCGTCGGGGCTCAGGACGCGCGCCGACATGGGACCGTCAGCTGTATCGACCACCATGCGGTGCTCATTCATGACATCTCCTGGTGGGTGAGTTGAGTCTGCGGCGACCGACGGCCTGCACGGCGCGGTTCACGTCCCGGCCGTGCAGGCCGTCAGCCGACTCCAGGGCCACAACAGCCCTTTGACGAGAGTGCGTTCAGGAGCCTCAGCCGAGCTCGGCGGCGCGCAGGCGCGGGATCACCCGGGTCCCGAAGAGTTCGTGAGAGCGGGTCAGATCGGCCCAGCTGAAGGAGGCGAAGTCAGCCCAGGCGAAGACCGTGCCGATGCCGGCCTCCTGGCACTGCCCGATCAGCTTGTCGGCGACCGTCTCCGGTGAACCGATCACATAGTCCTCGGGGTTGTGGACCAGGGCGGCGGCACGTGGGTCGGCGACCTCCATGCGGCTGCTGGTGCTACGCAGCAGCAAGGGCATCAGGTTCTGCGCGGCATCGAACTTCTCCTGCGCCTGTGCGTCCGTCTCCGCGACGAAGACCCTGCGGCGCAGGCCGAGCATGGACGGGTCGGTGGAGTGCCCGACGCCTTCGGCCGCCTCTCGGTAGCTGCGCGCCAGGTTGGCCGCGTACTCGGTCGGGACCCAGCCCATGAGGAGTTTCCAGCCACGCTGCGCGGTCCTGGCCGCTGACTCCGGTGACATGGCTGTCACCCACACCGGCTCCTGGCCCGGTGACGGATCCCAGCGCGGCACTATGCCGAGGTTGTCGACGTTGTGGAACTCGTCGTGCAGCGTGACGGGCTTGCCCGTGAGGGCACGCTCCAGCAGGGCGACACCACTCTCGTAGCGAGGCCGGGCCTCCTCGGCCGGGTAGCCTGCCAGTATCGCCTCGGTGGGGCCCGAGCCGGGCGCGACTCCGGGCTCGAAGCGCCCCTTCGACAGGTAGCGGAGCATCGCGATCTCAGCGGCGTACCGCCAGCCATGGTGCAGCATCAGCACGCTCCCCGCCGTGGAGAGGCGCAGGCTCCTGGTCCTGGCGGCGAGGGCGGCGATCGCCAGATGCGGCGAGGGGACCATGGAGTTGTTCATGAAGTGGTGCTCGGCGAAGGTCACTCCGTCGAACCCCCACTCCTCGGCCTTCGTGAGAATCTCCAGCCAGCGTTCGAACGCCTCCTCCATGGCGTCGGGTGTCAACTCCGCTTGCGACTCCACATACTTTTCCGGGGTCATGATGTAAAAGCCCCAGCTCTGAATCATCGCCTTCGCCTTCCTGGTGATGCAGGGAACGTCCGTACAGGGAATTCCGAACGGGAATATCTCAGCCAGAAAATGGGAGCGGGAAAGCACACTCTGACGGTGTTGTGGGCGCTGCTCGCCAGTGCGGCCGACGGCCGGCGGCACAGAACACGCCTCCCGCTGAACAGTTGTGCAGCGACACTAGCCAGGCCGGGCCAGAAGTCAAGAGGTCACACAGCAACCCGCATCGCCAGACCCCTGCCGCACCCGATTCCGCACCGAGGCGGCACGCACGCGACCAGTCGCGGCAACGGCCGCACCCGTCAGATGTCTTGACGACTCCTGGAGCGCTACCTAAGGTGCCACTGCACATGTGTTCAGCGGCCGAGGCACGGGCAATTCCGCAACGGACCCTTCTCCTGCAACGCGGGCTTGCTCGCACACGCCTTCACCTACCGACCGGCGGGGCCGGACGCCGGGTGAGCCCTGCCCCTCCTTGCCACGCCCATATCAGCGGCGTTTCACAAGACCAGTCAGATCCATCAGATCCTTTTGCCGAGAGTCAGCCACCAATACGAGCGGCACAGCCACGACAGGCTCACTTCCCTCGCCCTTCTCTCGGCCAAGGAAAACTCCGCGCCGCATCGAATCCGAAACGGCCGGAACGCAAGTCACTACGGAGGTAGCGTTCGTGAGCGAGATCAACGCCGGCGCCCTGCAGGGCGTGCGAGTGATCGACTTCGGCCAGTACATCGCGGGCCCCATGGTCGCCCAACTGCTCGCCGACCACGGTGCGGACGTGATCCGCGTCGACCCGCCGGGCGGGCCCCGCTGGCAGCACGAGAGCAACGCGCTTCTGCAGCGCGGCAAGCGCAGCATCATGCTTGACCTCAAGACCTCGGCCGACGCTCAACTCGCCCGACGGCTCGTCGACTCGGCCGACGTGGTCATCGAGAACTTCCGCCCCGGCGTGATGGACCGGCTCGGAGTCGGGTCCGCCGACGCCCTTGAGCGCAACCCCGGCCTGATCTACTGCTCGATCCCGGGTTTCGCCTCGGACGACGCCCGCGCGGGTGTCTACGCGGACGAGGCCGTGGTGGCTGCAACAGCCGGCCTCTATCCGCCTCAGGACGGAAACTGGGACCACCCGCCGGTCGTCAACACGCTCCCGCTGGCGTCCGTCTCCGCGGCCTTGGTCGCGGCGAACGCCATCGCCGCGGCACTGATCGCCCGAGAGCGCGGCAGTGGAGGCCAGCGCATCGAGGTCCCCCTCTACGCCGCCGCCTTCGAACTGACGCGCACCTTCATCGACCGGACCCCGGGCAGGGCGCATCGTCCGCTCGGCACCTTCGGCGGCAGCCACGCGTACCCGATCGCCCGCGCATACGAGTGCGCGGACGGCCGCTGGGTGCGGGTCACCTGGCTCGAAGGACGCCAGATCGGCGACTTCGCGCGGCTGATTGGCAAGTACGACGACTGGCAGGCTCGCGGATTCCTCGACGCCGGCGTCGAGCGGGTCGTCTCCGACGCCGCACTCGTCGAGGAGATGACGACGGAGATCGAGGCAGCCTTCAAAACCCGGACCGCCGAATCCTGGGAGAAGGAAGTCGGCCTCATCGCCGACCTGGCGATGGTCCGCTCAAAGCGTGAATGGCTGCTCTACGACGAGCAGGCGAGGGCGATCGGGGCAACGGTCGACCTCGTCGACCCGGAACTGGGCGTGACCAGGCAGGCAGGAAGCCCCGTCGACCTGTCCCTGACCCCGGCCGCACCCCGGCCACGCCGCCCGCTGGACGCGGATCGCGCCGGCATCCTCTCGGAACTGGACCGTCTGCCGGCGAAACCGGCCGTTGTCTCAGCCGAGCCTGTCGACCTCACCTCCGCACTGCAAGGCTTCCGTGCGATCGACATGACCGTACTGCTCGCAGGCCCCAACACCTGCCGCATCCTGGCCGAATACGGCGCCGAGGTCATCCATGTCGGCAACCCGAACTTCCACGGAATGAACGGGTTCCACTACGAGACCCACGGCGGCAAGCGCACCGTCCTGCTCGACCTGAAGAAGCCCGGAGCACTGGACATCTTCCACGCCCTGGCCAAGGACGCCGATGTCGTCGCCACGAACTTCTCACAGGCGGTCGGCGAGCGGCTGGGGGTCGGCGAGGACGCCGTCCGCGCGATCAACCCGAGCATCGTCTATTCCCGGCTCTCCGCCCACGGTGTGGTCGGACCACGTGCGGAGTTCCGCGGGCACGAGGAAATCGGCCAGGCGGTCACCGGCGCGCTCATGCACTTCAGCAAGACACTCGCCGGGAACATGCAGTTCTTCCTCCTCAACGACAACGGCACGGGCCAGATCGCCGCCTTCGGCATCCTGGCGGCCCTGTTCCACCGCATACGCACCGGCGAAGGTCAGTTCGTCGGTAGTTCCCTGGCCCAGACCAGCGTGGCGTGGATGACCCCGTACATGGTCGACCACCGCACCCGCGACTGGGACAGCGATCCAGGCGGTCTCGACTTTCGTGGCTACGGCCCGCTCAACCGGCTCTACCAGGGCAGCGACGGGCGCTGGCTCTACCTCGCGGTCAACCGGTCGACGGATGCCGCGGTCCTGTCCTCCGTCACCGGGCTCGAAGGGGTCCACAAAGTGGAGGCCGAAACGCTCCAGGCCGAACTGGCCGCGCGCTTCGCTCAGAAGCCCGCCAACTGGTGGGTCACCGAACTCAACCGGGTCTCGCCGGGCGTCGGTGCCGGCCCGGTCACCCCCATCGAGGAAGTGGTCGTCGACGACTGGGCCCTCGCCCACGACCTCATCCAGCAGCGGGAGTTCCCGGGAGCAGGCAGTGGCACGCTCGTCGGTCCCGTCCCCTACCTCTCCCGCACGCAACCGAAGATCGGCTTCCCTGTGGGACGTCCGGGCACCGACACCCGGACCGTGCTCGAAGAACTCGGCTTCCGCGACCGCATCGACGACCTGCTCACCCAAGGCGCAGTCAGAGAGCCGGCCACCGAGGCGCCTCCGGCTGCACAGGCATAACGTCACCCTCTGCCCGCGTACGCCCGGCACGTGGCGTGAGGGCGTATGGCCGAATGATCGTCCGTGCGCCCTCACTTCCTTATCCGGCCCGCCCGCCACTTCGGGCGCCGCCCGGTTCCAGCCCATGCCAACCACATTGCCCACGGCACTCAACGTCAAGGAACCACAATGTCGCGACCGCTGCCCACGCAATCCCACCACCACACCACAGCTGTCGGCTACACACAGCAGCTCGATGTGTTCCGCCCCACCGGGACGCACCGCCGCGGCGCCGTCCTGGTCTTCCACGGCGGAGGCTGGCGAACAGGGGCGCCGCGGGACGTGCACGACCGCGCGGCCGCACTCGCCGGTCTCGGATTCACTGCGATAGCACCCAGCTACCGGCTGCTCCACGAGGCGCCATGGCCCGCCCCGGTCGAGGACCTGCGCGCCGCCCTTGGGTGGGTGCGCGCCCATGCCGAGGAACTGGACATCGAACCGATGCACATAGCCGTACAGGGGCATTCAGCCGGAGGCCATCTCGCCCTCCTGAGCGGAACCCTCGACACCTCGGAGCGGCCCGCCGCGATCGTCGCCTACTACGCGCCGATCGGCTTTCACCCTGTGCCCGCACCAGCGACCGGCACCTTGCGCAAGGAAGACCTCATCCTGGACGAGGCCGGACGCATGCCGAGTTGGATGATTTTCCCTTCAGGGGACGCATCCGCTCAGGCGCTCGAGGATGCCAGCCCCCTCGCTCGGCTCACCGCCGACTTCCCGCCCACAGCACTCCTGCACGGGACCTCCGACAACGGCTTGCACCAGCGATCCAGCGTTCTGCTCAATTCCCGGCTGTCCGAGCTGGGGGTACCCAGCAGCCTGCACGTCTACGCGGGCCGCAACCACGAGTTCGACCGTGCTCCCACGATGCTGGCTGCGACCAGCCGTGACGTCGCCCTCTTCCTCGACTGCTACATGACCGACCGCAAACGCATCCAGGCTGAGGCGGAGCAGTACCCGTTCCCGGCCAAGTAGCACGCGCCCAACGCTGTTCGGGCCACGCTCGCGGGGCGGGCAGGTAAGGACACGCGGTGGCCCCGGGGACCGAGCCCCGGGACCACCGAGCGGGCTGTTCCGCCCTCGACCGCACCCCGTCCGCTGCGTCACCGCGCACGGGTCTCAGCAACGCGTCAGGCATCGGCGTCCTCGGAGAGCGATCCGTTAGGACCGGGACGCAGCGCAAGCCACGCTTCCAGGTCTGCAATGCCACGACGGGCGTATCCGCGGGTGTTCACGGGGCGCCGAGCCGCATCCACCGTCTCGACCGGAATCGGGGGCACGCCCACGTAGGGGGTGCCGGCAGCCATCAGAAATCGCAAGAGGCCGCTCAGAGCACGCCGGAGAATCTTCCTCACGCCCATCCACCAATCAGTCGGCAGCATCAGGGGATCAGCCCCAGCGCATCCGCTGCACAGGCCCACAGGTCCGACAGAGGGAACCTTGGTTCGTGCCCTTGCACTGCGTCCGGACCGCCGACAGCTTCGCGCCCGACAGCGAAGCCTAGAAACGAGCCTCCTCTCCCTCCAACAGATCGTCCCGGTTTCCGGGACAGCAACTCAGGCCGCACCACCAACAGCTTCGCCTCGGCAGAGAGCGGCGGCCGAGAACGCCGTAACGAACCCGCGCCGGCCGCCGGCACAGCCCCACCGCAGCTGTGACGCCTGACGCTGGCATTCCCTGGACCGTGCACAAACTATTGACGCCCTTGAAACGCGGGCCTAACTTTGCCGAAGGTCCTCAATCTGGTCCATTGGTCCACATAGAAGACCGGCTCCGAGAGCACCGCCCCCTGAGGGCGATACCCCGCTCCCGCCCGGACCGACCCACCCCCAGGCCGGCCAGAACCCCCGCCGACCTGGCGCCGTGAGGCGCGCGGGCCCACCGGGCCGTCACGCACCACCGAGACCAAGGAGCACGGCTCCATGACCGACCTGGCCAAAGCCACCGCCATCCTCAACGTGCTGGCCGACGGCAGACGGCCACTGACCTTGACCGAGCTGACCTTCCGCACGAACCTTCCGCGCTCGACGGTCCACCGCGTCATACGCAGCCTCGAAGAACAGTTCCTCGTCGTGCACGCCTCCGACTGTCCCGGCTACGCCCTCGGACCAGGCGCCCTGAAGTTCGGACTCAACGGTCACCTGATGCTTGTCACCGCGAACCGCCCGCTCGCCGTGTCCCTCTCGCACGAACTGCGCGAACACGTCGGCCTGGCGGTCTTCAGCGGTCGCGAAATGATCATGATCGACGAGGTCAGCCCGCCCGGTCGCCCCTTCGAACTCCACCACAGACTGGGACGCACCGCCGACCTGCACGCGACGGCGACAGGCAGAGTATTGGCGGCCCGCCTGAGCGACGACCAGATGTCGCGCCTTCTTCCCCATCCCCTCAAACGGTTCACAGGCAGGACCGTCGTCGACCCGGACCAACTCCTGGCCGACCACGCGAACGTACGCGCCTCCGGTGTGGCGATCTGCCTGGAGGAACACGACGCAGGAATCGGCGCCGCCGCAACCTGCATCCCCGGGGAGACAGGGGTGCTGCTCTCCATCGTCGTGGTGCTCCCGGTCGGCCGCTTGCTCGCCAAGCGTGAGTCGGTGATCGAAGCACTGCGCCGCATCAACCCTGCGGTAGACGCTATCCGCGCACTGCGGCAACTGGAAGCACGAGCCGCGCAATGCCGCACCGCCGAGCGGAAACCGGTCCAGTCCAGCCTCACGATCCACCAGCGCGAGACCACTGCCCGGCCGTCCCGAACCAAGCCCCAGGTGGCCCCCGCATCGCAGTAGGGACACCGCGGATCGGAGCGCCTCCCCCGCCCGCACGCCCCGGCCGACCGACGCGGAGCAGAAGTCAGGCAGCCGCTCGACAGAGATCCCGGAAGTCACTCGCTCCGCCTTGCCCCAGCAGCCTGGGCGGCTGCATGACCCGTGCCCGTCCGTACGGCCGGGACCCGGATTCCGGGGCCGAGCGGACGCCGCACGGCACGACTCTGTTCGGACAACGCGATCTCCGAGGCCGGGGCACGGCAAGTGTTGCGGCGACTTCGACGCCCACGGCGAGGGCCGTCACACCGCAATCCCCAAGATGAGGGCGGGCCAGAGGAAACCGCGCCCTGCCCATGACCCCGCAAGGATGCACTTGCGCATCTTATTGCGAAGCCCTAGGCTGCTTAAGATTCATCTTCGCATCTTAGGGGCGTCCGTGAGCACCAAATCCACCAGCCAAACCTCACCGCCGGCGGACTCCGAGGCGGTCGACCCGGCCGTGTGGCGCCTGGCCTTCACCGTCATCGCCGGGGCCATGGCCGTCGTCTTCGACACCACCATCCTCAGCGTCGCCCTGAACGACCTGGCCACCGACCTCCACGCATCGCTGAGCACCATCCAGTGGGTCAGCACCGCGTACCTCCTGGCCATGTTCGTCACGATCCCCCTGACCGGCTGGGCCCAGGCCCGCTTCGGCGGCAAACGCCTCTGGATCGTCTCGCTGAGCGTCTTCTTCCTCGGTTCCGTCCTGTGCGCGCTGGCCTGGAACGCCCCCAGCCTGATCGCCTTCCGCGTCGTCCAGGGCATCGGCGGCGGCATCATGATGCCGCTGATGACCACGCTGATCATGCAGGCCGCCAAGGGCCGCAACCTCGGCAAGGTCATGGCCACCATCACCCTGCCCACCGCCCTGGGCCCGATCCTCGGCCCGGTCCTGGGCGGCATCATCCTCGGCCTGGGCGACTGGCACTGGATCTTCCTGGTCAACATCCCCTTCTGCGCCCTCGGCCTCTACCTCGCCGTGCGCAACATGACCGACGACAAGCCCGCGCCTGACGCCCCCCGCCCCCGCCTCGACACCGTCGGCCTGCTGCTCCTCTCCCCCGGCGTCGCCGCCCTCATCTACGGCCTCTCCCAGATCGAGGGCGACTCCGGCCTCGCCTCCGCCCGCGTCCTCACCCCACTGACCGCCGGCCTCCTGCTCCTCGCCGCCTTCACCGCCTGGGCCTGGCCGCGCAGCGCCGACGCCGTCGTCGACCTCAAACTCTTCCGGCACCGCAACGTCACCGCCGCAAGCGTTCTCAGCTTCATCTCCGGCATCACCCTCTACGGGGCCATGCTCCTGCTCCCCCTGTACTTCCAGCAGGTCCAGGGACGTGACGCCCTCGCCGCCGGACTCCTCCTCATCCCCCAGGGCGTGGGCACCCTCATGTCACGCACCCTCGCCGGCAAGTACACCGACAGCATCGGACCGCGCTGGGTCGCCTTCGCCGGCTTCACCGTCGTCGCCCTGGGCACCGTCCCCTTCGCCTTCGTCACCGACTCCACCAGCAACATCCTCCTGATGGCCGTCCTCCTCGTGCGCGGCATCGGCATGGGCGCCGCCACCATCCCCCTCACCAGCGCCATCTACGTCGGCCTCAAGCCCGCCGAGGTCCCCCACGCCAGCGTCCTCCAACGGGTCGTCCAGCAGATCGGCGGCTCGGTCGGCACCGCCGCGCTCGCCGTCATCCTCCAGCACACCCTCACCGGCGCCCAGAACCCCACAGCGCTCGCCGACGGCTTCGGCACCGCCTTCTGGTGGGCCACCGCCTTCACCGCCATCGGCATCCCCATGACCCTCCTCCTCCCCGGCCGACAGAAGACCGCCGACAACCAGGACGAGAAGGCCGCCTCTTCCAGCACCGCCGCCGAGGCAAGTGCGGAAGAGATGATCGAGACAAGCAAGATCACACAGATCTGACACGCACCAAGAGCTCACGTCGGCGGAGCCACGGCCTGCACAAGCGCCCGTGGCTCCGCCGACCGAGTCTGCGAGCGATCAGACGAACCATCCCAGACGTGGAAGGGGCGCGGTCGGCTGCTGGTGGGCAAGGAGCGTGAGTCTCGAGGAGGGGGAGACGTAAAGGTGGAGGCATGGACGGTGACACGATCTACCCGATCGGCTAGGCCGTGTCTTCAAACGATCTTGAGTAGTGGATCATGGTTGGGTGATACGTCGCCATGAACTGTCCGATGCCGAGTGGGAGTTCGTCCAGCCGCTGCTGCCCGAGTCCTTGCGGGGGCGGAAGCGGGTGGACGACCGCACCGTGCTCAACGGGATCGTGTGGAAGTTTCGGACCGGCACCGCTTGGCGGGATGTGCCCGAGCGGTACGGCCCGTGGCACACGCTGCACACCCGCTTCCGCCGCTGGGCCCTGGACGGCACCTTCGAGCGGATGCTCCGTGTCGCCCAGGCACGGGCGGATGCGGCCGGGGACATCGACTGGCTCGTGTCGGTCGACTCCACGGTCGTACGGGCCCACCAGCACGCCGCCGGAGCCCGAAAAGGGGGCTCCGCAGCCCCGGCCTCGGACGCTCCCGAGGTGGCCTGACCAGCAAAATCCACCTGGCCTGCGACGCCTTTGGCCGCCCGCTCGCCTTCACGATCACGGGTGGGAACACCAACGACTGCACCCAGTTCACCGCCGTGATGGAGGAGATCCGGGTGCCCCGCATCGGTCCGGGACGGCCCCGCGTGCGGCCCGCCCACGTCCTGGGCGACAAGGGCTACAGCTCCAGGGCCATCCGGACTTGGCTGCGACGCCGGGGCATCAGCCACACCATCCCCGAGCGATCTGACCAGGTCCGCAACCGGCTCCGGCGTGGCAGCCAGGGCGGGCGCCCGCCGGTCTTCGACAAGCAGCTCTACAAGCGGCGCATCGTGGTGGAACGGTGCTTCAACCGCCTCAAGCAGTGGCGCGGCATCGCGACCCGCTACGACAAGACCGCCGAGTCCTACCGGGCAGCCGTCACCCTCGCATCGCTCCTGATGTGGGCGTGACATTTGAAGACAACTCCTAGCGCGCTCGACGGACCGGTCTCGCGGTCAGGACCATTCGGTTCTACTCCGATCGCGGAATCGTGGCGCCGACGTACCGCAGCCCGGCCGACTACCGCATCTACGGCATCGACGCCGTCGCACGCCTGAACCTTGTACGGACCCTGCGCGGGCTGGGACTGGACCTCCCCACGGTCCACGAGGTCGTGGACCGTGAGCTCTCGCCTCCCGAGGTCTCCGCGGCGCACGCCGAAGCGGCGGCCGTGCAGATCCGCGCCGGCGACGCGGTTCCGGCGGCGGTGGAAGCGACCGACCTCACTGCAACGGGCGGGATGCCCGAACCGGGCGCCCACCCATCATCCGTACGCAGCCCATCCCGCTGGCCTGCCACGCCCGTGTCGACAACCGGTACCGCGGCCTTCAGGCACCCGGCACCCTACTGTGCAGAGGCAGGACCCTCACCGTGAGCGAGCCGTGCGTCATACCCGGTCGGGTGCGCGGCAGCCAGCAGCTCGAGCCCGACAGTCAGCGCTGCGTCGTGGACGGCGGCGTGCTCCATGTCGGCGTCCCCGAAGGCGGCCGGCACACGGTGCACGACGGAAATTGCAGCGATACAACGAAGCCGATCAGAGAGCCCAGCTCCTGGGACCTCGAAAAGGGACCAGGCACGCGCCAGGACATCATCCAGTGCGGCACCGACCGCAAGATCACGTAGTGCGGCCTGGTTCTCCCGCAAAAAGCGTGTCAGCGGCGCCGACTGCTCCAGGACGCTCGCATAGCGACGCAAAGCCTCCTGTCGGCAACTCAGACCGGACGGCTGGGACTGCATCCAGTCGACAACGTCCTCGATCGACTCGATCCATTGGGCGCAGAGTTCGGCGACAATCTCCTCCTTCGCCTTGAAGTGATAGTAGATAGCCGCTTTGGTGATGCCCAGATGGTCAGCAATCTCCCGCAGGGATGTGCGCTCGTACCCGTGCTCGTTGAAGAGAGCGAGAGCCGCCCGTTTTATGTGGTCTCGAGTGCCGCCTCGGCCCTTTCCTGTGCGCATAACGGTGCCCTCCGGGATCTGGCGGCGGTTCGACAGCAGAACACACCCGAGTTCTCACTCAGCGGTCCTCGACGCCGATACGTCGAGCACGAGAGGGAGGAACAGTGTGTCGACGATCTCCTCCAGGACCGCGTCCGGGAGAGGATTGTTGGTGGTGAGCAGTTCGAGGCGAAGGAGGTCGAAAGGGAGAGTTTTCATGCGGTCAGTGATATGACCGGGGTCGACCTCGCCCCGCTCCACAGCACGGTCGAAGAGCATCTCCACACTGGAGCGGCGCCCGGCATAGAGATGATTTCGAAAGTCGGCCGCAGTGGTGCCGGTCTCCCGGAAGTAGGCCGCGAGTTGCATGCTCATCGCCGTCACAAAATGCGCGCGGGTGGCATTGATGTGTCGCAGCACGCCGAGGACGTCTCCGCGCAGGCTTCCCGTGTCGGGCGTCGGGATCGGGTGACGCTCGGCGGCGCGGGTGAGCGCTGCGATCATCAACTGCTCCTTGTCGGGCCACCGCCGGAAGATGACGGGCCGACTGGTCCCTGCGCGGGATGCGACTCCGTCCAGGGTGAACCTGCTGTAGCCGGCATCGAGAAGTTCATCCCATGCCGCATCGAGCAGGGCACCTTCCAATTCGGTACCGCGACGCCGCTCAGCCACAGCTACCTCTTTCCACTACTAGATGCATCAACGCATCCTAACGCAGAAGTTCAAGGTTTCCCCAAAAGTCGCCGCCCCTGGGGCCCCCGGCACCTCTCCAGCCTGCCCACGACCGGGCCGACCGTCACCCATCACGTGAGCACACATCCCCCGCCTGTGCCACACTGTGGTGCGCTGGTGCACGATACGGTTTGACCAGCGCCGACCGCCGGTGTGTGGGAGACGGTAACCGTCAGACAGTGGAGGCCGCTGCGTCATGGCCATGAGTAGCACGCTCACCGCGCTGGCGGTCCTCGAGCGGCTGGCCCAGCTCCAGCCCGTCGGACTGAGCGAATTGACCCGATCGATGGGGCTGCCCAAGTCGACGGTCCAACGGTGCGTCGAAACCCTCCACACAGCCGGATGGATCGAACAGGAGTCGGCCGACACCAAACGGTGGGTCATCGGCATCCGCCCCTTCTCCGTGGCCGTCACCGCGATTCAGCGCGGTGGACTGCGGGACCGGGCGATCCCGGTGATGAACCGGCTGAGCGCGGAGACGGAGGAAACGATCCATCTTGCCGTACAGGACGGACGCGAGATCGTCCTGGTGGAAAGGGTGGACAGCCCCCACGCCATCCGCGCGGTGTCACCGGTCGGCGCCCGGGGCCCTCTTCATGCGAGTTCGAACGGCAAGGCCATTCTGAGCGCCCTGCCCGACTCCGAGATCACCGCGTACGTCGCTGGCGGACTGGAGTCCCCTACGGATGCCACGATCGTTGATGCTGACGCGCTGGCCGACGAGATCGCCGACGTCCGCGCCGCCGGCTTCGCCGTCTGCCGGGGCGAACTCCAGGACGGCGTGTTCTCCGTGGCTTCCGTCATCCCTGACCGCAGCGGCCACCCCGCTGCCGCACTGTCCGTCTCCGGACCCCGCGACCGCATGAACGCCGATCGCGTCAAGGTCCTGGGCCCCCTGGTCCGGGCCGCAGCGCGAGAGATCGCAGGCCCCCTGGGGCTCGGCTCCTGATCCGGCGGGCGGCGTGCGCAGCCCGTACACGGCTCGGGCACCTCTCGGCCAGCGGGTACCCTCGCCGCATGCTGAAGCTCGTAGACCTGCCTGAACCCAGAGCTTTTTCACCGCACGAAGTCCGCCTGATCGAAGGTACTTACGCCCTCGTCGCTCAGCGCGGTGTCCAGCAGATGTCGCTGCGTGCGATCGCCCGGGAACTCGACGTCAGCCCCGGGCTGCTCGTCTACCACTTCAGCACTCACGAAGACTTGCTCATGGCGACGATGCAGTGGGCTTTCGATCAGGCCGTCCAGCGGATGCAATCCCACATCGAGGCCCTGGAGGATCCCGAGGCCCTGCTCACCGGGCTGCTTGATGTCGTGCTGAGCAACGCCACAACCAACCGCGAACACATCCTCATCTACATGGACTTCCTCCAGTTCTCGCTGCGCAACCCGCGCTTTGCCCGCACCATGAGGCTGTGGCGCGACTACCTCGACGGCTTCTACTCCAGCGTGGTGCGGGCAGGAACCGAGGCCGGCGTGTTCAGGGTCGACGACGTCGAGTCCGCCACCCGGCACATACGCGCGATCGTGGAGGGCCACTGCCTCCAGTGGCTCCAGGAGCCTGACTGGCGGAACTCGCACCAAGCGCTCCGAGCCGCTTGTGAGACTCACCTTCTGGCGTTCCTGCAAGCATCCGACCGTGCGGAGCAGAGCTGACCGTCTCCGAGCGGAGAAGCCCGACGCTGCCGGCGAAGCCACCGCAGCGGGGACCCCGCTCACCTGCCGGACCAACCGCCCTGCGGTATCGCCGGATTGAAGACAGGCCACGGTCGCGTTCAGGTTCGAGGCCGCAGCCCTTGCAGCATGATGCCGGTGACGGTGTCGGCCAGGCGCCGCGCATCGTGTGAGCTCCGCGGCGGGTGCCAGAAGTACGCCCAGCACGCTCCCAGGAGCGCTACCGCCACCGTGTCCGCATCGTCATCCAGCACGAACTCGCCGGAGGCCGCGCCGATCTGGAGGATGTCCCTCATCTCCGTGCGGAACCGTTCACGCCCCTGTTCCAACTCGCCTTGCACGTCGGCGGGCAAGTGGCGGACCTGTTCCAGAACCACACGCAGGTGCGCGGGATGTTGATCGACCAGCCCGATGAGGTCGCCGATCATCCCCTGAAGCTGGGCAGCACCTGATTGCTGCTCGTCCTGGCGGCGCCCCCGCTGCCTGTCGAGAATGCGGTTCATGAGCGTGTGCAGGATCTCGACGAGGATCTCGTCCTTGGTTTTGAAGTGATGGTAGATGGTCGCCTTGCTGATGCCCGCCGCTTCGGCGATCTCCTGGAGCGATGTCCCGTGGTACCCCTGCTCGTCGAATCGCTGCGCCGCGGCGGCCACGATCCTGGCTCGGGTCCGCGCACCCTTGCTGGTCCTGTGTTCGGGCTTGTCCGTGATCACAGGCGGCAGCCTACGCCCGATCGGACCAGCCTGACCGGCCAGCCGGTCGACCAGCTCCGCGACGAGCGCCTCGGACAAACCTTGGCGCACCACTCTTGACGCCGAACAGAGCTCAGACCTAACGTCGAAACCGACCGGCTGGCCGGTCGAAAATCAGCCGCATATCACCAACCGTCCCCCAGGGGACGCAACGGGCTCCAGCAGCCCGATGCTCCGAACCGCAGGGTGAGCCGCCGGCGGACACGCCGTGAACCAGCCTCTGCCTCACTGATCGGACCGCACCATGTACTTTTCCGTGTTCCTCGGCCCCGGCGTACGCGGCCCGGCCGAAGACCGGCGCGCCATCGACCTCGGCATCCAGCAGGCACTCGAGGCCGACGAGGCCGGCTTCAGCGCCGTTTACCTGGGGGAACAGCACTTCAACAACTACGAGCCCTACAGCAATCCGTTCATGATGGCCGCCTACCTGGCGCCGAACCTGCGCCGGGCCTATCTGGGCACGAGCGTCGTCCCGCTGGTCCTGCACCACCCGCTGTTCATGGTCGAGCAGTGCAACCTCCTCGACCAGCTCACCCAGGGCCGCGCCATCATCGGCATGTCCGGTGGGCGCCCTCGCCAGGGCCGGACATGGCACAAGCACGACCTGTCCAGCGAGCAGCGCAGCCGGCTCTTCGAGCAGAAGCTGGACGTGATGCTCAGCGCATGGGCACACCGAGCCGGCGACCCGCCGCTCCACTTCGCCACGGACGACGAGCAGGGCGTGATGGACGGCCGGATCATGCCGTACTCCTACCGCGACCCCCACCCGCTGTACGCGATCGGCACGAACACCCCTGCCAAGATCGCGGAAGCCGGCCGTCTCGGACGCAAGGTGCACCTCGGCCCCTTCGACAGCGGCCATGCCGGCGGTGTTGCGCAGCTGTACCGCACGAGTATGGAGGAGGCCGGACACTCGCCCGACGTCGTGGAGGACAACCTCCGGTGGCTGATCCACACGAAGATCATCTATGTCGGCGAGACGGACTCCGAGGCATGGGACGTGGCCGAGCGACTGCTGCAGGGGCCCATGGTCATGGTGCCGTGGCTCAAGCGCGACCCCGCTCTGGAGGGAATGCCGCTGCGGGACGTCTACCGCATGGACCCGGGTGAGTTCGCCCCCGCCATGGGAATGCCCGAGAGCCTGCCGGCCTATCTGCGCCGCATGTTCGTCATCGGGTCCCCCGAAACCGTCGCGGGCGAACTCGCCGCGTACGAGAAGGCCGGACTCTCCCATCTCCACGCCCGCTTCATCTTCGGAGACCTGGACGTCCCGGACGTCTTCCAGCGCTCCTTCCGGCTGTTCACCCAGGAGGTCATGCCCCGGCTCGGCGTGGACGTCATTCCCGGGCCCTCCGCCGCCCAGGTCCGGCCAGAGTTCCGGAACAGCCGATGATCGTCGACGTTCACGCGCACTACATGCCCGACGAACTGGCCGACGCCTTCGAAGGGCTCGGCGGCCCGCCGATCAGAATGCGGCACGACACCGATCTGACCAAGCGGCTGGCCGACCTGGATGCCGCGGGCATCCACCGGCAGATTCTGAGCCTGGGGGGTGTGCAGCCGTACTGGCACGATGCCGCTGCCGCCGTCGAGGCCGCCCGAACGGCCAACGACATCTACCACCGGACCTGCGCCGGGTATCAGGGCAGATTCGGCGCGTTCGGGACGGTACCGCTCCCCCACGCGGAGGAGGCCGCGCGGGAAGCGGCGCGCTGCCTGGACCACCTGGGATTCGACGGGATCGGTCTCGGTTGCTCCGCGGCACAAAGCCCTCTGGACAAGCCGGAGTTCGAAGCACTCTGGCTCGAACTGGACAGGCGGGAGGCCGTTGTTCATCTGCACCCGGGCCTCGCCAACCAGCTCGCCGTCGGCATCGAGGACTACCCGATGCTGCTGGGCCCGTGTTTCGGCAGTCCCACCGAAACAGCCGTGGCCGCCGTACGGCTCGTGCTCTCCGGTGTCACCACGCGGTACCCACGGATTCGCTTCGTGCTCGCCGCGATGGGCGGCGCCCTGCCTCACCACTGGCACAAACTCATGCGCAGCGCCTCGGTCATGGCCCGGTTCGATGCCACGCTCCAGCCCGAGGCCTTGGAGTCCCAGCTACGCCGCTTCACCTACGACACGTCCTCACTGGATGAGGGACACGTGTTCGCCGCACGGGAGGCTGGGCTGATCGACCGCCTGGTACTGGGATCCGACGCACCGTGGGGCAGCCCTGTGGAATCCGTGGCAACGATCACAGGCTCCCGGCAGCTCTCCCCTCCTGAGAAGGACCACGTCCTCGCGAACGGTGGGGCCCTGCTCCAGCACAGGCGCACTGCCTGAGCCCCGCGCTGGGCGTTGCACGCTCCACCCGCACCCGCACACGCCGTCCTGGCGTCCTGGCCGGCTCGCGCCCTCACCACGGCGCGAGCCGGGCCTCCCTCTGCGCCCCACCTCTCCTCTCAGGAGGACCACATGCCTGTCGAGGTCACCCCGCCCACGGCACCACAGATCCACCTCCCCGGACGTCTCTCCAAACCCGTCCTGTTCGCCTACGCCGCCGCCACTCTCGGCATGTGGATGGCGATGCTCACGCCGGTCATCCTCACCCTCGCAGTCCGTGTCGAGCAGTTGGATCCGGCACACAAGGAAACCCGCCTCTCGCTGATTCTGGGCGCCGGAGCGGTCGTCGGGCTGGTGAGCAACCCCGTCTTCGGACGTCTCTCCGACCGTACGACGTCACGCTTCGGCATGCGCCGCCCCTGGCTGCTGGGAAGCTCACTGGTCGGCGTCATCGGTCTGACCCTGGTCGGCCTCAGCAATTCCATCACGGGAGTACTGATCGGCTGGTGCGTCGTCCAGTGCGCCTTCAACGTCATGCTCGCCGCCATGCTGGCACTGCTACCGGACCATGTGGCACCCAACCGGCGCGGCCTGATCTCCGGCATCCTCGGCATGTGCCAGGCCCTGGCCGCGGTCGTCGGCACCGGGTTGGCCAACGTTGCGACCCCCGGTTCGACGATCTCGTTCGTCGCACCCGGCCTGGTCGCCCTGCTGGGCGTCGTCTGGCTTGTGGCGAAACTGCCGGACCGGCGCCTGGACCCTGCTGAGCGCCCCGTCAGCACTCTCTCCGACCTGCTGCGCAGCTTCTGGGTGAGCCCGGCGCGCTACCCGGACTTCGGCTGGGCCTGGCTGAGCAGGTTCATGATCCTTCTCGCAGTCTCGTGCGTGCTCAATTACCAGGTCTACTTCCTCAAGGACGAGATCGGCCTGAGCACGGACGAGGCCAACCGAATGGTGGGCTTGGGAGTCGGCGTCCAGACCGTCCTGGTCGTCATCGGCTCCAACTTCTTCGGCTGGCTATCCGACCGCATGGGCCGCCGGAAGATCTTCGTCGTCGTCTCTGCGGCCGTTGCTGCCAGCGGATTGCTCATGCTGGCCACCGGCCGGTCGATCTCGTGGTTCCTGCTGGCCATGGCTCTGGTCGGCCTGGGACAAGGTGTCTACTTCGCGGTCGACATGGCCCTGGTCACCGAGGTCCTGCCCGACAGTCGCAGCGGCGCGGCCAAGGACCTGGGTGTCATCAACATCGCCACCGTCCTGCCCCAGTCCATCGCTCCCGCGATCGCTCCGCTGTTCCTCGCGGTCGGCGCCGGCGAGAACTACACGGCGCTGTTCCTGGCAGGAACCGCCTTCGCCGTGGCTGCCGCGCTGACGGTCTGGCCCATCCGTGGCGTCCGCTGACCGAACAGCCCAGATCACTGACAACCCCAGAGCGATGCGCCACGCATCCATTCAAGGAGACATCCCATGAAGGTCCTGCTCTTCGGTGCAAGCGGCGCCATCGGCCAGGCGATCGCCGCTGAACTGACCAACCGGGGACACGAGACCACCGCCGTTGCGCGCAGTGGCAGCCCCACCTCGTCGCAACCGGTTCAGGCGGGAGACGTCACGGATCCGGACACCGTCACCACGTTGGCACCGGGCCACGACGCGGTTGTCTCTGCCGTTTCCGCCAGCGACCCGGCCTCACTCGCTGACGCCGCCTCAAGTCTCGTGCGCGGCCTGCGGGAGACGGAGGTACGGCGCCTGCTGGTCGTGGGCGGGGCCGGCACGCTGGAAACCGAACCCGGCGTGCGGCTCATGGACACGACCGGCTTCCCGGATCAGTTCAAGCACACCGCCTTCGCGCAGGCAGCAGCTCTCGCCGTGCTCCGCACGGTGAAGGACATCGACTGGACGTACCTGTCCCCGGCCGTGGTCATCAAGCCCGGTGAACGGACCGGGCGTTACCGGACGAGCGGCGACACGCTACTCACCGACACCGACGGGAAGAGCGTCATCACGATCCCCGACTTCGCTCTCGCCCTCGTCGATGAGCTGGAACAGGGCACCGCGCTACGGCGCCGCATGTCCGTCGCCTACTGACTTACGCAAATCGGCAACCCGCACCATTCACGACTGGATGCGTTCGGGCGTCCCTTCCCATCAGCCCCACAGTTCCAAGGATGTGTGACTCACATGCTCATCGTCGGAATCGGCGGAACCACCCGGCCGAACTCCTCAAGCGAACTCGCAGTGGCGACGGCCCTGCAGGCCGCGGCGACCCACGGTGTCCGGATCAAGCACTTCTCCGGTCCCTTCCTCAGCTCCCTGCCCCACTACGCGCCCGAGAACCCCGCACGCACCGACAACCAGCGCGAACTCGTCGATGCGGTTCGCCAGGCTGACGGAATCGTGATCGGCACACCCGGCTATCACGGCGGCATCTCGGCACTGGTGAAGAACGCTCTGGACCTCCTCGAGGACCTGCGCGACGACGACCGCCCCTACTTCGAGAAGCGCTCAGTGGGCTGCATCGTCACTGCCGCGGGCTGGCAGGCCTGCGGCACCACCCTCACCTCGCTGCGTTCGATCGTGCATGCCATGCGAGGGTGGCCGACACCTCTCGGTGTCACCCTCAACACCGGCGGTACCCCGCTGTTCGGCCCCGATGGGGCGTGCGCAGACCCCACGGTCAGCGACCGCCTCACGCAACTCGCGTCACAGATCGTGGAGTTCAGCGGGTCGAGCGATCGCAACAGCCCGTCCCTGCTCGCCTGACCTCGCACTGCGGACGGCGAGGTCGCGGACCGCGCTCGCCGGTTCACGTCTCGAAGATGCCCTGGATTCCGTCGCGTACGGCGTCCAGGGCGTCAGGCCGTCACAGGGCCTCACGGTCGGTCGGCAGGCCGGCCAGGCCGACCTCGTACGCAAAGATCACCGCTTGGACTCGGTCTCGAGCACCAATCTTGGTGAGCAGTCGGCCCACGTGGCTCTTGACCGTCGAGGGAGCAACGTGAAACCGCTGGCTGATCTCAGTGTTGTTCAGCCCCGCAGCCACCGCAGCGAGTACCTCGCGCTCACGCGGTGTGAGGGCGGCGAGCCGTCGCTTCCGCCCCGGATCGAGGTCGGTCAGTCTCCGCGGGAGACCTCCGATGAGTTGGCGGAACAGTTGAGGTGACACGACGTTGTCCCCGGCGGCAACCGTGCGAATAGCCGCGACGAGTTCGTCCGCGTAGGCATCCTTGAAGAGAAATCCGCTGGCGCCCGCGTGAAGGACCGAATAGACGTGCTCGTCCAGTTCGCAGCCGGCCATGGCAAGGACCTTGGATGTGCCGCCACTCTGCGTGATACTCCGCGTGGCGGTGCAGCTGTCCAGACCGGGCATCTGGAGGTCCAGCAGCACGACGTCGGGGTGCAGTTGCCCAACCCGGCGGATGACGTCCTCCCCCTCGGCCGCCTCCCCCACGACATCCAGGTCCGGATGCTGAGAGAGGAGCATGCCGTAGCAGTATCGCTCCAACGAGTGGTGGTTGGCGACGAGAACAGTCGTCACGCCCTTGCTCCTCCCGTGCGGCGCAGTGGCGACGGCCGGGGGCCCGAAGGACTGGCGGTCAAGGTGGCCACGTTGTGGTCCTTCTGGAGCAGAGATGGTGCCAGTTGTCGGCTGCTCGCCTGTCACGAATGCCATGCGCGTTGATGTTTCTCTAGTCGACTCGAAGGAGCAGCCCGCGCGGAACGGTGTGCTGGACGGGCACCGACCGACGGCTGTGTCCATACCTTGCTCGCCAGCCATGCGGATCGACAGGCCCGGCGCAGGCTCACCGACATGGCGTCGTGCAGAAGGTGAATGCGCACGCGCCGGCCCGCAGATGGGTGTGCACCCTTCCTGCGGGCCGGCGCATGTCAGTGCGCGCCGGCGTGGGAAGCCGCTTGCGCGGTCCCGGTCGCTTGCGAGCGGGCGATGACCAGACCGAACACAGCGCTCAGCAGGGCAGCGGCCGCACAGATGCCGAACATGACACGGTATCCGTCGAGCGACGGAAGCTCGTAGGAACCGAGGGTCATGGTCATCGACGCCAGAATGCTTCCGCCCGCGGCGCTGGCGAAGGTGCCCCCCATCGAGCGGGCGAGACTGTTGATGCCGTTGGCGGCCGCCAGGTCCTCGGGCGGAGTGAACTCGTTGATGAGGGTGGGCAGCGCGGCATAGCCGATTCCAGTGCCGGCTCCGATGATGGCTGTGCCGAGGACGATCTGCCACAGGCTGTCGGTCAGCACAATCCGTACGCCAAGACCCGCGGCGACGACGAAGCCTGCGATCGCCAGTACCCGGCCTGCTCCCCAGAGTGTGTTGAGCTTGGCGGTGACGGGCGCAAGAAGGAGCATGAACAGGCCGCTCGGCAGGAGACACAGTCCGCCGACCAGCACCGACGAGCCGAAACCGTAGCCAGTCGCTTCGGGCGCCTGCACGTAGTTCGCGGTTCCAACAAAGCTCGCGAAGAGTGCGAATCCGAAGAACAGGCTGGCCAGGTCAGTCAGGGCCACCGGCCGCGAGGACAGCGCCTTGAGGTCGATCAAGGGTGCGGCGGAGCGCTTCTCCACCAGCACGAGGAAGACGAGCAGCACAACGGAAGCGGCCAGCAGCGAGAGCGTCTTCGCGTCCGTCCATCCCCACGTGCCGCCCTGCGAAAGGGGAAGGACCAAAGAGGTCAGGCCCGCAGCCAGCAGGACGATTCCGGGCAGATCGACGGACCGAACACCCTGCGTGGGCGGCTCCGCAACGAGGAGCAGGATCAGGACGATACTGACGGCGGCGCCCACGCCGCCGATCCAGAACAGCACGTGATAGTCGACACTGTCGGCGATGGCACCGGCAAGGGGCAGCCCCAGGGCGCCGCCGATGCCGAGCATCGCGCTGATCAGGGCGACCGCCGACCCCTTCCGCTCCTTCGGCAGCACGCTCGCGAGCAGACTGATGCCGAGCGGAATGGCCGCCGAGGAGACACCCGTGATGGCTCGACCGATGATCATGACGGTCGCGTCGCTGGTGACTGCGTCGAGCACGGAACCGACCGTGAGGCCGCCCAGCGCCACCACCAGCATGAGACGGCGGCCGAACATGTCCGCGAAGCGGCCGATGATGGGCACTGCCACCGCCGCCACCAGCAGGGTGGCGGTCAGCAACCACTGCGCCTGAGTCGTTGACGCGCCGATGTCCTGGGAGATCACTGGAAGCACTGGAATGACCAGCGTCTGGGTGAGGGACGCCATCAGAGCGCCCAGCGCCACAGCGGCGATCTCGAGATTGGCGCGGAGGCCGGATGTCCCAGCCCCCAGGTCGACGTCACCCGAGGACGCCGTCGTGTGAGATGTCATTGTCGTTCCCTAAGTAATCAAGCGATTGCTTCGCCGCGAGGAGCATAGAAGGCGCGGAGTCCTTTAGCAAACGGCTGATTACTTAGGCGGGCGCATCATCGGGCAAGTGAGGGATGATGGCTCCATGGCCAAGGAAGCGACTGACAATGCACCACGCCGCCGCGACGCAGACGCCACGAGGCGCCGACTGCTGCAGGCCGCACGACGGCGGTTCACGGTGCTGGGCTACGAACGCACCACGACCCGAGACATCGCCGCCGACGCCGACGCCAACATCTCCCTGATCAAGCGGTACTTCGGTTCGAAGGAGAACCTCTACGCCGAGGTCGTCACGGAGGTGACGAAGTTCCTCGACGGCCAGCCGTCAGAAGGTACCGAGAGCGAGCCCGGGGAGGAGCAAGCACTCCTCGAAACCCTGCTGAACGGCCTGCGCGCCGACGCATGGGCCGAGTACGGACATACACATCCGTGGATGTTGGTCCTGCGCCAGACAGGCAGCGACCCGGTCACCGACCGTCTCCGCCGCCAGTCACTCCTGTCCGGCATCGCCTCGGTGGAACGCTCGGTGGTTTCCCCCGGCGTCGCGGAGGGGCAGAGTCGCCGGGTGCGAGCCGAGATGATCATCGCCCTCTACACCGGGCTCGTCGTCCTACGGGAGATGCTCCCCAAAGAACTGCTCGCGGCGGCACAGGACGACGGGGTGACGGAGGAGGTCCTCAACCTCACACGTCAGCTGGCCGACCGGCCGAGCACCTGGCCGGCCTCGTAAAGCATCAGAGCCTCACCGGCCGCGGCAGCTGCCGCATCACTGCTGAGCGCGTGCCGGGTGCTCGATACCTCGCTCGTCCGCCAGCGTCAGGGGGCAGCGCTGCCTACGACTTCCGCCAACGCGTCGGCGGCCTCGGGGGTCAGCCGGTAGAACCCCTGAAGGCTGACCGAGCGTTCGAGACAGCCGTCCACCACGTACTTCAGACCGCGGGTCTGGCCTCGGCGGTTGCGCCAGGTGAGCTCCGCGAGCAGTTCCCCGGGGATGGCCGCATCGAAGCGCACGGGCGTCGCGTCCACATGCACGGCCATGGCGCCGCAGCCGCCGGCGCCGAGCATCGACCAGTCGCCATGCCCGGGATACGCGGGGTCCTCCCACGTCGCGGGGGCCGCGCCGCAGCAGTCGCGTCGCTCCATGTCGATCACCCGCAGCCGGCTCACCACGAACACCTCGCGCCGGTTGACATGCAGCGCGTACACCTCGTCCCCAGCACGAGCCCCCGTCCAGGCGGGCAGGGACGAGTGAGCGCCGCTGAAGGCGACCGGCGGGCGTTCTCCCACGCGGCCGGCTCTGCGCAGCGCACGGCACGTGTCATGGGTCCACAGGACGGTGAAGGCATCAGACATGCCGTGATCCTATGAACGGGTACTGACAGCCGGCCCGGAGGGACAGCACTCACCAAGCCTCCCGCCACCGTGCGTCCGGCCGGGAGGAAACAGGGCGTCCAGGCGCTCGTGGCAGCGTCGGCGGGCCGGACACGGCGACGGTCGGTGGGGTGCGGCCACCTCACGGTCCGCTCCCCGACCGCGACGAGGTCGGCACAGCCGACAGCGGGAAGGGTCCGCTGCACCCGGCAGGTGCCGCACGCACGGACAGGCTGGCCTACATGGACAGGCCACCGTCCACGGGAATAACGGTGCCTGTGATGTAGGCGGCCTCGTCACTGGCCAGAAAGCCCACGGCCGGGCACATCTCGGCTGGTTCGGCGAAACGCCCCATGGGGATCTGCTGGACCAGTTCGGCCAGTTTGCCTGACGGGATCGAGGCAACCATCCTCGTCTCGGCGTTGGGCGATATCGCGTTGACCGTGATCCCGAAGCCGGCGAGTTCCTTCGCCGCCGTCTTCGTGAAGCCGACGATCCCTGCCTTCGCCGTGGCGTAGGCGGCCTGGCCGACATTCCCGCGCAGTCCGGTGTAGGAGGTCACGTTGATGATGCGGCCGCGTTGCTGAAAGCGGAAGTGCGGAACGCAGGCACGCGTGAACCGGAAGGCACCGCCCGCGTGGACCGCGAGGACCGTGTCCCAGTCCTCGTCTGTGGCCTTCCACAACACACCGTCCCGTAGAACGCCGGCATTGTTCACCAGCACATCCACCCGGCCGAACTCATCGACACAGGCGGCAACCGCGGCGTCGACCTCGTCCGAGCGGGACACGTCGGCGGCCAGGGGCAGTGCCTTGATCTCCTTGGCCGTGCCCCGCAGAGCGTCGGCGTCCTGGTCCACCATCGCAACGTCGGCACCCGCCGCGGCGAAGAACGAACTGAGCTCCCGCCCAATCCCCCTGGCCGCTCCGGTGACGATGACAACTCGCCCGGTGAAATCGAAGTCAATGGACGGCATCGCTCTCCCATCTCTCAGGCTCCAGAGGCCACAGGGCCATGTGGTGGAGCCACGTCCTGAGGGCAGGCAGGGCAGAGGAACGGGCCGCCTGCGTATCTCCCCGTTCCTTAAGCCTTACGAACGCCCTCGCCCTACGTGTCGCCGGCCGGGGCTGTCCGTGCGGACGGTGGATCACTGTGCGGATCGAGCTCCAGCCACCTGGTGCTCGATCCTGCCGAGCTGGGTGATCTCAACGCGCACGGTGTCGCCGGGAGCGAGGAGAGCGGGCGGTTCCCTGACGAGGCCCACCCCGGCCGGTGTCCCGGTGAGGATGAGGTCACCGGGCAGGAGAGTGCAGGTCTGCGCGATGAAGGCGACGATCGTCGGGATGTCGAAGACCATGTCCATGGTCGACGCCTCCTGACGCACCTGCCCGTTCACATGCGTCGTCAGCCGAAGCGCGTGCGGGTCGTCGATCTCATCCGCCGTCGTAATCCACGGACCCCATGGGCAACTGCCGTCGAAGGCCTTGCCCCGGGTCCACTGTCCCTCGGTGAGCTGGAGGTCCCGGGCACTGAGGTCGTCGGCGACCGCATAGCCGGCGGGCTGTCCGCCGGGCCCGATGACGACGGCGAGTTCGCCCTCGTAGTCGAGTTGGGTGACGACGTCAGGGTAGACGACCGGGGCGTTGGGGGCGGCTGACGAGGTGTCCAGCTTGAGGAATACCAGGGGCTTCTCCGGTACCTCGGTTGCTGTTTCGCCGACGTGGTCCAGGTAGTTGAGCCCGATCGCGAAGATCGCACGCGGCCGCGGGATGGGCGCGAGGAGGGTGACCTGGTCCAGGTCCCAGAGTCGGCCGGCGGCCGGTGTGCGGTCCTGAGACGTCAGACGGTCCAGGACCGTCGTGCCATCGTCGAACGCGATGACCTGGTCGGCTCGGACCTCTCCGGACAGCGGCAGGTCCTCACCGGGCGGGAGGAAGGTTGCAAGTCGCAAGAGAACCTCTCTGGTATGCACGGGTCATGGTCGGTGCGCGTGCCGGAAGCAGAGCCCGGTCGGCGCGCTGCCGCAGGCGACTGCCGAGACGACGAAGTCGGCCACCGAGTGGGCGACTTCGTCTGCGGCGTGCGGCCCGTTCGGCCGGTACCACTGGTAGACGCCGTTGGCGGTGGAGAACATCTCGATCGACGTCAGGTGGGAGTCGACGAGGGGGCAGACCGTGCCGTCGCGGGCGCCATCGCCGAGCAGACCTCGCACGTAGGTCTCGATATCGTCCCTGACGCTGATGATCTGTTGGCGTCGATCGTCCGACAGGTTGTGCAGATCCCGGTAGATCAGCGTGGACTTCGCGAGATGGTCAGTGTTGATCCGGATGTGACCGACGAAGTAGCCGTGCAGTCGATCGAGCGCGGAACCCTTGACAGCGCGGGCGCGCTGGAGGTTCTCCAGTGTCAGGTCGTGGGCCTGGCGGATGATCTCGTAGAGGAGGTCTTCCTTGGTCCTGACGTAGTGGTAAAGGCTGCCCTTCGTCATGTGAAGGGCAGCGGCGACGTCACCGACCGAGGCCTCGGCGTATCCGCGGCGAAAGAACACCTCTGCCGAGACATCGAGTACTTCCTGCCAACGTGCGCTGAAGGGACCTCGGCTCGCGGTCGTGACGGTGGACATCGGCGCTGCTCCTCACTCGGTGGCGTGCTCGTGAGCGTAGTGCCGGCGCAGCAGGTCCTTGCCGTAGTCTCCGCCGTTGGGAGTGCGCACGATCGTGTGGACGTGGAACGGCTCAGGCTCGTCGTTGTCCAGGAAGATCCCGGCATGGTTGTCGTACTCGACGAGCAGGACCGGGCTGTGTACGCGGTAGTAGAACGGGGTGCCTTCGGCCCAGGGGCCGATCCAGGCGAGGCGGGTGGCGTCGAGGTGCCGGAGAACCTGTCGGCGTCGATGAGCGCGTGGTTCTTCGGGCAGGGTGTCGAGATAGGGGTCCGTGAGTGCTGCCAGGAGTTCCCGTTGTCCGGGTGTGAGGCTGGCCCCGGCCAGTCCCTCGTAGGGCAGGACGAGATTGTCCCGGCCGGCTCCGGCCCGGTGGCGGCCGTCCACGATTCCGGCGAGCTGTGGCGGCAGCTCGGCGGTGAGCATGGAGCCGTGCAGAAGGGCCCGGTCCCGCTGGTTGGAGGTGAGGGAGTTCATGAGTTCCCTGGCCCGTCGCTGATGCTCGGCGAAGAGCTCCTCTCCACCCAGCTCGACCCCCAGGAACATCGGAGTGAGAACCGCCTGCCCGGCGACGAAGACACAGTTGAGGGCGAGGTGGTGGCCCTGGAGCTGCCAGCCCCACGGCTCCTCGGGTGAGGGGTCCCCGAAGACGGTGAAGCGATAGCAGAACTCGGTCAGCGTGTCGGAGTAGCCACCCGTCAGCTCGCCCAGGACACCGTTGAGGCGCATCACTTCACGGACGCGTTCGAAACCGATGGAACTGATCGAAGTCCTGATGACGTTCAGGGCCGCTTCTCGCTCGTCGTGCGACAGCTCCTGCAGGAGCAGCCCGTACTCGGGGAACGTGAGGAACGCGTTGATCCACATCCGCCACTCGGCGGCGTCGAGGGGCAGTTGGCCGGATCCCCGTAGGCTGACGCTCAGGCAGTTCAGGAAGGATGTCGCCGCTTCTGCGGCCGACGCGGTGGGCGCGCCCGCGTCCCGCAGCTCACTCAGGCCGGCGATCGGAATGCCATCGGTCGTGACACCGACGAAGGGCTGCGTCGCGCCTTCGACGACGGGAGGCAGTTCCGCGCCGCCCACGACCCTGAGCATCTCCTTGAGGCCTGCCTCGTCACTGAAGTCGACCGTTCCCCGAGTGAGGGGGAGGTTGGCCGGCCGAGGACTGAATCCACCGGGCAGAGTGGTCACGGCGCGGCTACCAGGGGGCTCGCGCCGGTGTGGTCGTCGCCGTTGACGGCGAAGTCCACACCGCGGTCCCACGGCTTGCCGGGTTCCGGCGCCGGCGCGAGAACCGCCAGATGTCTCTCGACCGTGCTGCCGGCGTTGTACTGCCGGTGCGGCACGCCGGCCGGCAGGATGACGAGCGTTCCCGGCTGGACCGTGTGCTTCTCCAAGGACACCTCGACGGTGAGCTGCCCCTCCAGGACAAGGTAGTACTGGTCGAACTCGTGGACGTGAGTGCCGGGGCCCTCACCGCCCGGATCGACCTCCATGTAGTTGACAATGGTCCGGTCACAGCCGTGGGCGGAATCCGCCAGAGCCTGAACACGCAGGCCCCTCATCGGCTCGGCCAGTGCACTCCCATCCACCTTGCGCACATACCCCTTGCGGTCGGTGCGGTCTTCCTCGGGGACATCCGACGGGGAGTCCACCATGATCGCGATCTGGGCCATGGGCGGCGGCGCAGGGATGATCATCTCGAAGTGGGTCTCCGGCCCGGGGCCCTCGTTCCAGTTGCAGTGGGGCAGTCCGGCCGGGATGTAGACCAGACTGCCCTGCTCCGCAGCGTGGACGTCGTCGCCGAGCCTGACGTTCATCGCGCCTTCGACCAGGTAGTACAGCTGATCGCTGCGGTGGTAGTGAAGGCCCGGGCCGCAGCCGCCCTCCTCGATGTGACTGGCGATCATCAGGGCGCTCTCGAGATGCGACAGAAACTCTGCCTTATATCCCGGGAAGCCCGTGTCGACCGCTCTCTCCGGGTCCATGGTGCGAACGAACCTCATACGTGCCATACCGCGCCTCCGTCGGACGTCATAGCTAGCCGTCTAACACAGACAAAGGTAATGGTGGCACGCAACGGACTGTCAAGGTTGCGCACCGCATTCAAAGTCAACCCAGTTGAATCGACCGGTCGTCCGGTTCATGAATCGGACGACCGGTCGATTGACTCGCCGAGAAGAGTCGTCCTAGTCTTTCCGTCCCGTACGCGACTCACCGAGCGTGGCGCCAGGTGTCGCAGGGACGCGACACGGAAAGCGAGTTCCCAGGTGAGCAGTTACCTCCGTATGCCCTGGCTCGACCAGTACCACGACGGGCAGCACGCCGGCCTCGAGCCGGAGTACCACACCATGCTGGACGCCTTCCGGGCCGCAGCGGACCGAGCCCCGGACCAGGCGGCAGTGCGCTACTTCGACGGCGTCCTCACCCTGGCCCAAGTGGACCGGGCATCCGATGCCCTCGCCGTCGCCCTACTGGAAGGAGGCTTCCACCGACATGACCGGCTAGCCCTCTACGTCCAGAACAATCCTGGCTTCGTCATCGGGGTCATCGCAGCCTGGAAGGCCGGGGGAACAGCGGTTCCGGTCAACCCCATGAACAAGGCCAGCGAACTGCGCCACCTTCTCGACGACTGCGGCGCCACGGCCCTGCTGTGCCTGGACACCTTGTATCTGTCGGTGGTCCAAGGGGTCATCTCCACCGACTGCCAGGCCATCACCACCGTGATCACCACGTCGGCATGCGACTGGCAGACACGCGACGACGACCGCGTCATGGACGTTCCGCCCATCCCTGCTCCGCCAGGGACCCTCAGCCTCCTGGACATCGTCGCCGCCCATAACGGCAGGACCCCCGGGGCATCGCCCCCGCAGCCCGATGACATCGCCGCGCTCACCTACACGTCGGGAACCACCGGCCGACCGAAAGGCGCGATGAACACCCACCGCGCGATGGTGCACAGCTGCTGCAACTTCCGTCAGTGGATGTCACTCACACCGGCGGACACCGTGCTGGGCACGGCCCCGCTGTTCCACATCACCGGCCTGCTCGGCCACCTGGGCCTGGCCCTGCTGCTGCCCTGCCCCCTGGTGCTCACGCATCGCTTTCACCCAGCCGTCACCCTGGAGGCCCTGCGTGAACACCGCCCGACGTTCACGGTGGCCGCGATCACCGCTCTGACCCGCCTGCTGGAGGAATCCCAGGAGCCCGCCGCCGACTTCGCATCACTGCGGGTCATCTACTCGGGCGGCGCACCGATCGCCCCGGCGGTGGGCGAGGCCTTCCATGCCAGGACCGGGATCTACCTGCACAACATCTACGGTCTGACCGAGACGACGTCCATCACCCACGCCACCCCCCTGGGCGCCCGCTCCCCCGTCGACCCCGCGTCGGGCACCTTGTCCATCGGCGTCCCCGTCTTCGGCACCTCGGTGCGCATCCTCGACGACAGCGGCCAGGAGGTCCCTGTCGGAGAGACCGGCGAGATCGCCATCAGCGGACCCCAGATCATCCCGGGCTACTGGGGTCACCCCGAAGCGACAGCCGAAGCGCTGCCCGGTGGAGAACTGCGCACCGGGGATGTCGGCTTCATGGACAAGGACGGCTGGTTCTATCTGGTCGACCGCAAGAAGGACATGATCAACGCGGCCGGGTACAAGGTGTGGCCGCGGGAGGTGGAGGACCTGCTCCAGAGGCACCCCGCGATCCGCGAGGCCGCGGTAGTGGGTGTTCCAGACCGTTACCGCGGTGAAACGGTCGTGGCCTTCGTCTCCCTGCACGCCGGCTCGACGGTCACGCCGGCCGAGCTCGTGCGGTTCGGCAAGGACAACATGGCGGCCTACAAGTACCCACGCACCGTCCACGTCCTCGATGAGCTCCCCAAGACCCCGAGCGGCAAGATTCTCCGGCGGGAGCTGCGCGACCGGACGTCCGCCCCCTCGGACCCGGACTGAGATCTCGTCGCCGGAGGAGCCCTCGGGCGCCGAATGGCGCGCCTGGCGCTACGCGGCCGGCGCCCTCGAGCCCGTCCTCAGTGCGCACTCGGGAGAACAATCCAGCGGACGTACACACCAAAGTCGCAGGTTCTTGGAGCTGTTCCACAAGAACAAGACAACGCGGCGCCCTTGGCCCCGCCCGCATCGGTGCGGGCGGGGCCAAGGGCGCCGCGACCGTTATCCGCACGCGCCCTGAACGCTCCGGGACGGATTCTCCGCAGCGCTCAAAATCCAGCGCCTGAACACATATTCAGCCTCACGGTGACATGGCGTGGAGACCCAGTCAAGGGCGTGAACGGAAGCGCGAGAGAAAGTCATCCGGCATGCTTCAGCGCTTGACAGGTTCCAATGCGGAGATAGCATCACCTGTACAGTTGTTCAGCCTTTGGATATGGCGTTGCAGTCACCTCGTCGCCGAGATGAGATCCGCCATCCGCGCCGAGCCGACGCTCCGAGGTTGGAACCGATCCACATGACCGCTGAAGAGGGACGACACAGCGATGATCGAGAGCTGGGGCTTCTACATCATGACCCCCGAGGACTACGTGTCCTCGGCGGCAGAACTCACCCGTGAGAACCAGGAGGAAGCGTTCGCACACTGGCTGGAGATCCTGACCAGGACGGAAGAGTGGGGCTTCGACGGAGTCACCTTCGCCGAGCATCACTTCCTGCCGAACTCCATGGTCCCGTCCCCGCACATCGCGATCGCCGCGCTGATCGCGAAGACCGACCGCCTGCGCTTCTCCACCGCCGGAAGTGTCCTGTCACTGCACCACGGCTGGCGGTACGCCGCCGAGATCGCCATGCTGCGCTATTTGTCCAAGGGGCGCTTCGAGCCCGGCATCGCACCGGGCTCCGGCTCCGCCGAAGCGGTCATGGCAGGATTCCGCGCCGAGGACGCCCGGCCCCGCTACGAGAGCGGTGTCGAACTGCTGCAGAGGGCACTGACCGGCGAACACGTCACGCTGCACGACGAGTTCCACAACGTGGAGAACCTCGACATCGTGCCCCGCTGGGAACCGCATACCGGTCAGGAACCCGTGTGGGCCACGGTGCTGTCCCCGGAGTCGGCGGCGAAGACAGCTGAGCGGGGATGGAAACTGCTCACCGGCTGGATGCCCACCGAGGTCGCGGGCACCGTGGCCGCGCGCTACCGCGAGGCGGCACGCGCCTGCGGGCACTCGGACGACCCGTCCATGCTCGGCCTGCGCCGCCGGGTCTTCGTCGCGGAGACCGACTCGGAGGCTCAGGAGAAGTTCGAGGCCGCTCAGGATCTGATGCCGATGCTCATGAACAGGGACGGCAGCCAGATGGAGCTGGCCGACCCGAAGATCCGCGCCATGGTGCACAACCCCGAAGACTTCGCGATCGGGTCGCCCGAGACGGTGGCGGAGAAGCTGATCGACCAGTGCCAGTCCGGCGGTTTCGGGACCATCTTCGCCTGGGCCGACTTCGCGTCCTTCCGCTGGAGCGATCTGGCCCGCTCCCACGAACTCTTCGGCACGAGGGTCGCACCCCAGCTGCGTGCGGCCCACGTCGACCCCGCAGCCGCGGACGCCCGGGTGAGCGCTGCTTCCCAGGCCCGGACCGCCGCGGCGAACGATGTCCGGCAGAACATGTACGCCACGACTGCCGCCAACGTCCGGCACAAGTCCTGAGCCCCACGTCGTTCGCCCCGGCAGCACGGGCCGCCGGGGCCTCTCGCAGGGTGTGCAGTACGCAGAAAGTGAGTGATCATGATTGAGAGCCGCGTCGTCGCCCAGACCGCCGACGGTCCGATGTCGGCCCGCATCTGGCGTCCCGACGGAGGAGGCAGCTTCCCGGTAGTTCTCTGCTACCACGCCGGCCCCGGGCTCGGTGCGCACATCTACTCCGTAGCGCGCCGCTTCGCCGAGGAGGGCTACTACGCCGCGGTTCCGGACCTGTACCACCGTGAAGGTCCGGAAATCACCTTCGATATGCCGGCGTTGATGGAGCCCGACAGCGACGAGCTGCGACGCCTCCTCCGCATCGTGGGCGAGACCACCCCGGATCTCATGGTCGCGGACTCGGTCGCCCTCCTGGACGCCATTCGCCAGGACACGGCCGCTGAACCCGGTCCGGTCGGATCCATCGGCTTCTGCCACACCACGCGCACCGTCATCCGCGCCATGTCGGCCCACCCGGACACGTTCACCGCAGGTGCCATCATGCACCCGGCCTACGCTGTGACCGATGCTCCCGACTCGCCGCATCTCCTCGTCAAGAACATCGTCGGAGACATCTACGGCGGGTTCGGGGCAGTCGACGAGGTCGCTCCGCTGTCCGAGCAGCAGCCCCTCATCACCGAGTTGGAGAAACTCGGCCACCGGGCCACGGTGGAAATCCACGCTCACGGCGGCCACGGGTTCCTGTGGTCCGGAACCCCCGCCTACGACCCTCAGGGTGCCGTCTCCGCATGGCAGAACACGCTCCGCATCTTCGACCACCGGCTGAAGGCGCAGAGTCTCGCCTGAGCGCCTGCGCACCACACCTCCCACGAGCCGCCCCACCACAGTGGCCGCGCCACACCCGCGTCACTCAGCGAAAGAGGAGAGCATGAGCACGCTCAACGACGAGCAACACGCGCTCGACGAGGCCCTGGAGGAGTACGTCCGCGAGACCAACTCTCGCGTGGGGGAAGTGAAACCGGTACCAGTCAAGCGCACCGAGCACCACGAGTACACCCTGGCCTACCGGCATGTGACCGAAGACCTGATTCGGATGTTCACCGTGGCCAACGGCGACACCAATCCGTTGTGGCGGGACGGCAACTACGCCACCGGCTCCCCCTGGGGCGGAATCGTGGCCCCGCCGCTGTACTTCTACACCGCCGCGGCAACCACCGCTCTGCCTGAGCCGCCTCGCATCGCGGGCTTCGACCTCTTCCACGGCGGCAGCCGCGTCCGGATGCACCGCCCCATCCGGCATGGGGACACCCTGAGCGCGCAGGATGTCTGGAACGGCGTGGAGAACCGGTCCCGGCCCGGGCGGCCGCACCGCACACTGCTCTTCAACGGTGAGCGGCGGTTCTACAACCAGGACGACGAGCTGGTGGCGGCGCTGCACACCCGCATCATCGGAACGGCGCGCCTGCCGGGAACCAAGACCCAGGGTCCGAAGATCGGGCCCGACCGGGAGATTCGGCCGTACTCCGACACCGAACTCAAGGAAGTCCAGGACCACTACGACGACGAACTGGCCGGCAAACTCCGCCGCGGCAGCCAACCGCGCTACTGGGAAGACGTACGTGAAGGTGACGACCTCGGCACCGTCCTCAAGGGCCCACTGGACATTCTTGACCTGGCGACCTTCACCGGCGTCGTCGGTGCCGGCATCGCCCATGCCGACAAGTGGGAAATGATCCGCACGGAACTGAGCCGATCACCTCGCGACCCGCAGACCCGTGCGCTCCACTACCAGATGGACTGGCACCTCTTCGATGCCTCCGCGCAGGCCGTGGGCATGCCGCGCGCCATCAACTTCGGCGCCTACATGGACATCAACGCCACGCATCTGGTCAACAACTGGCTCGGCGATCACGGATGGTTTCTCGAGTTCGACAGCCGCGTCGGCGCCCCGATGTTCGTCGGTGACCTCCTGAGGATCTCGGGGAAGGTCGTGCGCGCCTACGAGGAACACGGCCGCGGTCTCGTCGAACTCGCTCTGACCGGCACAGTGCGGGACGACATCGAGGTGACCGCAGTGCGCGCGATCGTCCAACTGCCGCACCGAGGTTTCCCGGACGAGGTCGTTCACCAGGTTCTTTCGGACGTCGGTGCGTAGACATGCAGACATTCAAAGAACTTCTGCTGTGGGCCGAATGCGGCTACGCGGACAAGGAAGCAATCGTCGACCTCGGCCGGGGAGTTCGCTGGACCTATGCGGACCTCAACGCCCGCGCCCGCAGCGTGGCCGCCGCCCTGAGCGACGCCGGCGTCGTCAAGGGTGACCGCGTCGCCTGGTTGGCCATGGAACCCGGCGCCGATCTCAGCGCCGTGGTGCTCGGTGCCAAGAAGATGGGCGCGATCGTCACCGTCATGAACGGGCGCGCCTCGGTAGAACGCCTCGCCTGGATGATCAGCAATATCGATGCCAAGCTCCTCGCCTACACCGCGGAGACCGTGGAACTGCTGGAACGCGTCCGCGCCGTCGGAGTTCCCACGGTGCAACACTTCTTGGCACTGGACGAACCGGCCGAGCACGGTCACCTCGCCCTCGAAGCGATCTACCGGCGCCACTCTGCCGCAGGCGAACCTGCGGTCGATGTGCAACCCGACGACATCTCGCACATCATCTACACCTCAGGGTCCTCCGGCCTGCCCAAGCCCATCATGTTCACCGAACAGAACTGGCTTCAGGGCCAGCGCAACATGGCCTACGCATGGTCGGTGTTCCACGAGGACCGGTTCCTGAACTACTTTCCCCCGCACTTCGCAGCGTGGTTCGGTGTGCTGACCACGGCCACGGTCGCCGCGGCCACGCAGATCTGCATGCGCTTCGACCCGGGAGGTGTCGCGGCCGCGATCTCATCGGAACAGTGCACGCACCTGATCACCACGCCCACGATGATCCGCATGTTGCGCGAGGTCCACGCGGCCGGCCCGGAACTCTTCGCGGGCAACCGTGTGCGCGCCGGAATGCTCGGCGGCGAGACGATCACGCCCGACATTCTGGACGCGGTCGCGGACATGTTCCCCACCCTGCAGCTCATGGGCAGTCTCGGGGCCACCGAGAGCGGTGGCGCGATCATGCACACCGGACTGGGGAACCCGCGGGTGCAGCGTGACGACGGGCACCTGGTGGGCAAACCCATGATCGGTGTCACCGTAGAACTGCGTGACCCCGACACCGGAGTGGTCGTGACCGGTCCGGATCACCCTGGCGAGCTGTTCGTCCGGGGCCCGATCGCCGCCGGCGTGTGGGGAGACCCCGAGGCCACCGACCGCAACTTCCCCGACGGCTGGTGGCGCAGCGGAGACCTTCTCGTCCGCGACAAGGACGGATACTTCTACTTCGCCGGCCGCGGCGACAGCGTCTTCAAGAGCGGCGCCATCAAGATCTCCACCGATGACGTCGAATCGGTCCTCAAGGCGCATCCTCAGGTCCTGGACGCGATCGTCGTCGCGGTGCCCGACGCGCGATTCGGCTCCGTTCCCTTCGCCTTCGTCCGCCACGACGGCAAGCTCACCAGCAACCAGCTCACCGCCTGGTGGGGCAGCCGAGACGACGCCGACGCCTACGCCCGCCCACGGCACTGGCACTTGATGGGGCAGGAACCGTTCCCCATGGTTACCGCGGCGAAGGTGGACAGATACGGCCTGCGCCTGCGCGCACAGGAACTGAGCAGCTAGCTCACGGGCCCCGCGAGGGCTCCGGCTCAGGAACACGGCAGCGGAGTGGTGGTCGGCCCCATGCTCCGCTGCTTCCCCTCCCTGCCCGGCCCGCCGACCACAGGGGCCGGGTCCTCACACCGCGGCAGAAGGAGAGGCGATGGAGCCGGACATCCACGGACGCTCTGCACGCAGCAGCATCCGGCCGATGCTCCTGGTGCAGTGCGTTACCCTCCGTACTATGCCGAACGCAGAGGATCTCCCAGAACCGACTTCGTTTTCGGAGCCCGAGATCCGGCTGATCAGGGGCACCTACAGCGCCCTGGCCCGCCATGGCACCCAGCAGTTGTCCCTGCGTGGCATCGCCCGCGAACTCGAAGTCAGTCCCGCGCTGCTGGTGTATCACTTCGGCAACCATGAGAACCTGCTCACCGCGACACTGCGCTGGGCCATGGACCAGACACGGCGCAGACTTCATGAACGCGTGGACGGTATCGACGACCCAGGCAAAAAGTTCACGGCCTTCCTGGACGGAATTTTTGTCAGTGCCGACGAGAACCGTGAGCACATGCTCATCTACCTGGATCTCGTACAGTACGCGATTCGCAATCCGGAATTCGACCGCACCACAAGGCTGTGGCGAACCTACATGACGGACGCGTACCTCGATGTGATTCACACCGGAGTACAAGCCGGCGTGTTTCAGATTCGGGACGCCAGAGAATCCGCTCAAAAAGCACGAGCAATCGTCGAGGGACTGTGCCTGCAGTGGCTCCAGGACAGGTCGTGGCGCAAGAATCACGATAAATTGCGCCGGGACTGCGAGGAAGCACTTCTCGCGCTTCTGCGTCCGTTCCCTCAAGGCGAGAGCAGCACAGATCCCACCGCTGCTCCACTACCCGAAACCCGCAATTGACCCGTCCAGTACGCCTCGACTGCGTCTGCACCCTGCCGGGCGCCGTGAACGAACGGGCCGGCATCCGCGAAGGATCTGCCCGGGTGGTGGCGCTCGCCACGGCGTGTGCCGCCACCCGGGCCGTCAGCCGGGGCGGCTAACTCGTGATCGCGGCATGCGTGCCGAAGGCTCGGCCGTGATAGGTCAGCGGCGGTGTCACGACATCGTCGGCGAGCAGAACCGTGCCGAGAACCACTATGTGATCACCGCCCTCCACCAGGGCATCCACCGCACAAGCCAAGAAGCTTCCGGAGTCGGAGAGTCGAGGAGCGCCTCCCTCGAGCGACCACGAGACCCCGTCGAACTTGGCGGACCCGCCTTTGCGGGCGAAGTTGAGAGCAAGCTCCGACTGTGAGCTGTGCAGGATGTTCACGCCGAACGATCCGATCTCCTGGACGGCCGCCAACAGCGTCGAAGCACGGTCCAGGGCCACGAGAACCATGGGCGGGCTCATCGAGAGCGAGGTGAAGGAACTCACGGTCGTCCCGTAGGGGTTCCCGTCCACCGTCGACGTGACAACCGCGACCGGCGTGCACACCGACGCCATGACGTCACGAAACCGTACCTGCAGATCAGACAATTCGTTCGCGGAACTCACGAGTGGTCCTTTCGCAACTGCTCCACCGGCGCCGATTTCACCGTCGCGCAACTACGGAGTGCAGCGCGCCGAAAGGCAGTCTCCACTAGAAACGTGGCGCTCCGCAGCCGGGCGCCGCCGAATTGATCGCGATGCTCCGAGCAGCGGTCAGCATCGACTAAACATATGTACAGGATCGACGCTAGATGCGCGCGCCAATGACTGTCAAGAGCTGATGTGCGACTGTCACCGCTCAAGCACCGGATCCTTAAATGAGGTTTTCCCTTGCGCGATCCATTGACAGCGAGGGCTGCACGACTACGATCCCTGTACAGTTGTACAGGGATCACGAAAGCCTACGGCCCTGACGCTCATGGAGAATTACCCCAAGGCGTCCGGTTGATCTTTCCGGAATCCCTGTCGGCGATGGGCGATCAGCCGACCAAGCCGAGGAGGCGCTTGCTGTGGAACACACCACCCGTGGGGCATTGAGCGGGGTCCGGGTCATCGATTTCGGTCAGTACATCGCGGGACCACTGGTCGCACAGATGTTGGCCGACTACGGCGCGGACGTCATCCGTGTCGACCCGCCCGGCGGGCCGATGTGGAAGTCGAACGCCAACGCCTACCTCCAGCGGGGCAAACGAAGCATCGTCCTCGACCTGAAGCAGGAACCCGACCTCGACATCGCCAGGCGGCTGGTGGCGTCGGCGGACGTGGTCATCGAGAACTTCCGCCCCGGCGTGATGGACCGGCTCGGGCTCGGTTCCCAGGAACTGCTGGAACGCCACCCCGAACTCGTCTACTGCTCGATCCCGGGCTTCGCCTCGGACGACCCCCGGGCGCGTGTGTACGCCAACGAGGGCGTGGTCGCAGCAGCGGCCGGCCTCTATCCCTCGCACAACTTCGACCCGGACGGCGAACCCGTGGTCAACACCCTCCCCCTGGCCTCGGTCTCGGCTGCCATGATCGCGGCCAACTGCGTCGCCGCGGCCCTGATCGCACGTGAACGCGGAGGCTTCGGCCAGCGGGTCGAGGTCTCCCTGTTCGACGCCACCTACGAACTCACGCGCCTCTACAACGACGCGCCTCCCGGCGGTACCAAGCCTCCACGACAGATGGGTGGCACCGGTTCCTTCCCGATCGCCCGCAGCTACGAGTGCCAGGACGGGCGCTGGGTCCGCGTCAGCTGGCTCGAAGGTCGCCAGCTTGAGGACTTCGCCCGGATCGTGGGCAAGTACGAGGAATGGGACGGCCTCGGCCTCCTCAACCACGCCATGCTGGACTTCGTGACGGACGCGGACCTGTCCGACCGCACCAGGGATGCCGTCTCGGAGGCCTTCAAGTCGAAGCCGGCCGCGTACTGGGAGCGGGTCGTCGGACCCGTCGCCGACCTCGCCGTGATCCGATCCACCGAGGACTGGCTGCTCTACGACGAACAGGCACTGGCGATTGCCGCCAGCATCGTCCGCGTCGACCCGGATCTGGGCATGACGCACCAGGGTGGCAGCCCCGTGACCCTGACCGTCACCCCGGCCGATCCCGGTGTCCGCCACCCACTGGACTCTGACCGCGAGGACATCCTCACCGAACTGGGCCGACTGCCTCAGAAGGCCGCCGTCGGCCCCGCGGGTCAGGCCGTCAAGCTCAGCTCGGCGCTCGAGGGCATCCGTACGGTCGACATGACCGTGCTGCTCGCCGGCCCTACGGCCGCACGACTGCTCGGCGAGTACGGAGCCGAGGTCGTGCACATCGGCAATCCGAACTGGAAGGGCATGGACCACTGGCACTACCAGGTCCACATCGGCAAGCGCACCATGCTGCTCGACCTCAAGAAGCCGGAAGCCGGCGAGGTGTTCCGCAAGCTCGTACAGGACGCGGACATCATCTCGACCAACTTCTCGCAGGAGGTCGCGCGCCGGCTGAAGGTTGATGAGACCTCGGTGCGCACTTACAACCCGGACGTCATCTACTCCCGGATCTCGGCCCACGGCATCGCCGGCCCCCGTGCCGAATACCGCGGCCACGAGGAGATCGGCCAGGCCGTCACCGGAGCACTACAGCGTTTCGGCAAGTCCCCCGAAGGCAACATGCACTTCTTCGTGATCAACGACGACGGCACCGGTCACGTGGCCGCCTTCGGGATCCTCATGGCGCTCTTCCACCGGATCCGCACCGGAGTCGGCCAGTTCGTCGGCACCTCCCTGGCACAAACCTGCGTCCTGTGGCAGGCCCCGTACATGATCGCCTACAGCGGCAAGGACTGGGACGAGCCCGGCGGCCTCGACTTCCGGGGGTACGGGCCGCTGGAACGTGTCTACCAGGGGAGCGACCGGCGCTGGTTCTTCCTCGCCGTAGAACCGTCCGCCGGAGCGGAGGCGCTGGCCGGTATCGAGGGCCTGGAGGCCATCGACAAGAGCGACCCGGACGCGCTGCAGTCGGACCTGACCGAGCGGTTCGCCTTGGAGCCGGCACAGACCTGGATCGACAGGATCAACGCACTCGACAACGTCGGCGCAGGGCTGCAAGCCACCATGGGGGAAGTCGCCAAGGACTCGTGGGCCCTCACACACGGGCTGTACCAGGACGTGGACTTCCCCCTGGCCGGCCGGGGGACCATCGTCGGCCCGGCCCCCCGCCTGTCCCGCACACCCATGAAGCTCGGCGCCCCCATCGGCCCGCCCGGCAACGACAGCCGCGGCATCCTCGCGGACCTCGGATTCGCCGACAGCACGGACCACCTCATCGAAACGAGCGTGGTGTCCGAGACACCGCTCCCGCTGGAACAGAACGACTGACGGAAGGAACGCCGCACGTGACTACGTCGTGGCCCCGTCTGCGGGCACGCATGCGCCTTCCCCTCATCGCAGCACCGATGCTGCGTGTGTCGGGCCCTGACCTGGTCGTCGCGGCCTGCAAGGCGGGGGTCGTGGGCTCCTTTCCCACCGCCAACGCCCGTACGCCGGAACGACTGGCCGACTGGATGTCGGACATCAGCAAGGAACTGGCGGGGACGCCCGCAGCCCCCGTCTGCGCGAATCTGATCGTCCGGCTTCCGAACCTCGACGAGCACCTCGCCGTGCTGACCGAGCACGGCATCGACATGGTGATCACCAGTACCGGCTCCCCCGAGCGGGTCGTCGAACCCCTCCACGCGGCCGGGGCGCTGGTGTTCGCGGATGTGGCCTCCATCCGCCATGCTCACCGGGCCATCGAAGCAGGCGCGGACGGACTGATCCTGCTGGCGGCGGGCGCCGGTGGGCACACCGGCTGGCTGAACCCGTTCGCCTTCGTCCGAGCCGTCCGGGAGTTCTTCGACGGCCCGCTGGTTCTCGCCGGCGGCGTCTGTGACGGCGCCTCCCTTCTGGCGGCACAGGCACTCGGCTGCGATCTCGCCTACATGGGCACACGGTTCATCGCCACGCAGGAGAGCGACGCAAGTGACGAGTACAAGAACATGCTCGTGACCAGCGATGCCGACGACGTGATCCTCACTCAGGCGTTCACCGGCCTGCCCACGAGCATGCTCAGACCGGCCATCACCGCAGCCGGCCTGGATCCCACCGCACTGGACGAGACGGTCACGCCCGAGGAGGCCAAGGACCTCTACGGGCCTGCAGCCACGGGCATCGGCCCCAAGCGCTGGACCGACCTGTTCTCAGCCGGCCATGCCGTCTCCTCGGTGCACGACATTCCCACGGTCGCCGAGCTTGTCGAACGCATCAGCACCCAGTACGACGCCGCGCGGGCATAGCAGTCCGCGGACAGCGGACGGGCCTCGCATCACCGGGGAGGCATCGCATGAGACCGCGGCGCCTCCCCAGGCCAGGCCCGTGCGGCCTCCCTCAGGAGCAACGGAGAAGAGATCATGCACATCGACGGCCGCTCTGCACTCGTCACCGGCGCAGCCTCCGGCCTGGGGCTGGCGACAGTGACACGGCTCGCCGCCGCCGGCGCCGCCGTCACCGCGGTGGACCTGCCCACAGCCGACACCAAGGCACTGCGGGAAGTCAGCGGCACGGTGACATTCGCCGGTGGCGACGTCACCGATGAGGCCGCCATCGCCGGAGCGATGGCCCAGGCCAACGCCGATCACAGTCTGTCCGTCGTGGTCAACTGCGCCGGGATCAACCTCCCCCACAAGACTCTCAGCAAGCAAGGCCCTTTCCCACTCGGCGTTTTCGACAGAGTCGTCCAGGTCAACCTCATCGGGACGTTCAACGTCCTCCGGCTCGCCGCGGACGCCATGACGGCCAACGAACCCGTCGGGGGCGAACGGGGCGTCATCATCAACACCGCGTCCATCGCCGCCTTCGACGGCCAGATCGGACAGGCCGCCTACGCCGCGTCAAAGGGCGGTGTCGCGGCCCTGACCCTGCCCGCCGCCCGCGACCTGGCCCCTCACCTCATCCGGGTGGTCACCATCGCTCCAGGTCTCTTCGAAACACCGATGCTGGGTGCGCTGCCCGACGAGATACGGGCGTCCCTGGGCGCCCAGGTGCCCCACCCCTCGCGGCTGGGCCGACCGGCCGAGTACGCCGACCTCGTCGCGGCCATCGTCCACAACCAGATGCTCAACGGCGAAGTGATCCGCCTCGACGGTGCCATACGCCTTGCCCCCCGTTAGCGCTCATCCACAGCACGAGCCCTACGTCAAAGGAGATGTACGGTCCATGGAATTCGGCATCATGTGTCCAGGCGATGTGAACCTGGTCTCCCGCGCCGTACAGGCGGAACAACTCGGCTACAGCCAAGCCTGGTTCGGGGACAGCCCCATGATGTACAGCGAGGTCCTGGTGACCATGGCGCTGACCGCCCGGGCCACCACGAAGATGAAGGTCGGTTCCGGCGTGATGATCGCAGGCCTGCGTCTTCCGCATGTCGCCGCCGCGGGCCTGGCATCGATCAACAGGATCGCTCCGGGGCGGGTGCAGGTGGCCTTCGGCTCCGGAAACACCGCCTACCGGGACCTCGGCCTGGTGAAGCCCGTCAAGCTCGACGCCCTCAGGAAGTACATTCAAACCGTCAGATCACTGCTGAGCAATGAGGAAGCGTGGTTCGAATACAACGAGCACCGCAACCCCATCAAGTGGCTGATGCCGGAATGGAACATGATCAACGTCGAGGATCGGATTCCCATCTATCTCGGCGCGACGGGTCCTAAGACGCAGCAGACGGCCGGTGAGCTCACCGACGGCCTCTTCGACGGCTGGGGCAGCATGGCAATGCTGCCCGCCGTGAAGGAGAACCTTCGCAAGGGTGCGGAGCGGGCCGGCAAGAACGCGGACGACCTGGCCCTGTGGGGCCCCAGCAACATCATCATGCTGGAACCCGGCGAGGATCTGACGAGCGATCGGGTCATCGACGAGGCCGGCATATCCGTAGCCATCGTGATCCATTCGCTCTACCAGCAGTTCGCCGACTCGACGAGCGAAGAGGTTCCGCCGTTCCTGGCTCCGTTCTGGGACGAATACCGCGCCCTGATGAAGCAGTGGAAGGACCCTCAGCGCTTCCACTACCGCGCCAACGCCGGACACGGCGTCTTCATCCACCCGGATGAACGCAAGTTCATCACCCCCGCCCTCATCGACATGCTCTGCGTCGTCGGACGCGCGGAGGAGCTGGTCGAACGGATCCGGTCATGGGAGGCCGACGGGGTGACCAACGTGAACCTCTACACGAACCAGACCACGGGCGACCGGCGGATGCACAAGTTCGCCGAACAAGTGATCGCCAAGTACTGACGCCTCGACGACAGGAGCTACCATCCATGGCCGAGAAATGCCTTTCCCTGCGAGATCTGCCCGGAGCTCGCGTGCTGGCCGCAGACCTCTCCTTCCCTGAGAGCCCTCGCTTCAAGGACGGACAGATATTCTTCTCCGACCTGAACCGGGTCTGCGCTGTCGATCTCGACGGACATCTTCGCGTCGTAGGCGAGGTACCCACCCCCGTCGCCTTGGGCATATCACTGGAGGATGACCACCAGGTTCTGGCAGCGGCCACCTTCGACCGGCAGATATTCCGGCTCGGCCACGGAAAGGCCGAGCCGGCCCTCGACCTGTCCGCTGCCACCAAGGAACCCATCAACGAATTCGTCAGGCTCCCCAACGGGGTGCTCCTGGTGGGTTCGATGGGGTTCAACCCCGTGGTCGACGGCTTCGAGGGGGCCCGGCCAGGGCACATGCTCCTGGTCACACCCGATGGCACGGTGCGTGAGACCGGACCGGAACTGCTCTTCGTGAACGGCCTCGTCCTCAGTCAGGACAAGCGGCTGCTGTGGGCCGTCGAGACACTCACGCGTGTCATCCACCGATTCACGCTCGACGAGACCGGCGAGATCGTGCACGACGATCCCATCGCGCTGCCGGCCGAAAGCAGCCCGGACGGCATGACCATCACGTCAGACGGTCAGATCTGGTTCGCCGACATGAAGCGGGGGGCCGCCGTAGAGGTCAACCCGCACGGCGAGATCCAGACCGTGGTCGAGGTGCCAGAGCCCCGCGCGCCCTGCTGCATCGCGTTCTCCGACCGCGGCCAGGAGTGGCTCGCCATCGGCGTCACCGTGCACGGCCCCGGTGAAGGCGAACCCGGCGCCCGCACGGGCCGACTCCTGGCAGTACCACTGGACTCCATCACCGAGGCCACCGCCGACAATTGAGGCGCTGAGCCGGCCTGCGGCGAACCGACGAGGTATGCGGGCGACACCCTGGCAGGTGTCGCCCGCATACGTGTACCACCCGCGACTCCCGTCAGGGCAGGTAAGGAAGCGGACGCATGCCTTCTGGATACTCGAAGAAGGCCGGGTCGGGGAACACCTGGGCGCCGCTCCGGTCCGTCGCCGCCGAGAGCCCTCCGAGTACCGATTCCGGTGTCACATCAGCACCATGAAAGCCCTTCGTAACGGAGAGGAGCACTTCACTCACACCTCCCGCCTTCGCCAGGATGGTCTTCCCGGTGAACGGAACATCCTCGTGGGCCAGGAGAGCGGCGACCGGGGCAACGCGCTCAGGAGTGGCTCCCTCCGACTGGGCCCGGGCACTCACACCCGGTTCCATCAACGTCTGCCAGGTCTGTGTGTCCGCGACAGGACACAGCGCATTCACCTTGACTCCGTGGGGCGTGCCTTCGAACGCTAGAGCGCGCGTCAGACCGATCGCCCCCATTTTGGCAGCCGCGTACACCGCCAGCTTCGGTACACCCGCCAGCGGAACGTTGGAGGAAACGTTGATGATGCGACCGTATCGCTGCCTCTTCATGTACGGCCATACGGCACGGCACATCCATATCTGGCCGAGGACATGGACACCGACCACACGCTCGATGTCCGTGTCCGTGATTTCATCGAAGTCAGCGAACGGAGCGATACCCGCGTTGTTGATCAGCACGTCGACTCGGCCCCATCGGTCAACGGCCGCCTTCACTATGGCATCCGCACCGTCTCGTTCCGCGACCGAGGCCTCGCTGGCTATGGCCTCACCCCCCGCTTCCTCGATCTCACGTACGACTCCAGCGGCGCCACTGCCTCGTTGGCCCCGTCCAGCCGGGCCGACGCCGAGATCGTTCACGACCACCTTTGCTCCTCGACGCGCCAGCAACAGGGCATAGCTGCGGCCCAGTCCGGGATTTCCACCGGCCCCGGTGACAATCGCCACTTTTCCGTCGAACCGAATCTCATTCATGCGAAGACTCCTTCAAGGAAACGAAAACGTGCACACAGCGAGGGAAGCAATCCGCCGGTCACCTCAAGGTTGTTCAGCCTTCGGGAATCAGATGCAGTCCCTGATCCCGTCGAGTGACCGATGCGGGCTCCCACACCGTCAAGCAGTGCTCCTCCCCGCCGAGGTCGACGTCCACAACGCGGCGGAAGGCAGCGGATTCGGCCGCCGCGAGACGCCCCAGGTCATCGGCCGGTACCGCGTAGAGCAGCCGCAGGCACCTCGGATCAGCATCGGCAAGAGCCGACCTCACTGCCATGAGCAGGCACACCAGCGCGCCGGCGCCCATACGCCCCGTCCGTACCTCGATGTCGTGCCGAGCCACGGGGTAGACGTCCCGCATACGGCCTGCGGCACACCGTTCAAGAGACAGAGCCCCAGCCCGCTCCCCCCTGGTCACGCGCAGGTCCAGGGCGTAGGTGCGGTGGTCCGCCCGCAGGATGCCCCAGCCGGGAATGGCCCCCAGGGCGGGGATCGGCGGAACGGAGATCACGGTGTTCCTCCCCCAGCCACAATTTGGCGGATCGCTCGCTTGTCGAGCTTCCCGGAACCGTTGCGCGGCATGCTCTGGACGATCGTCAGCCGCCGCGGCAGCTTGTAGCGGGCGAGGTGCGCGGCCCCGTGGTCCCGCACCGCGTCCAAAGTGATGTCGCTTCCCGGCGAGACCGTGATGACGGCCGCGACAGTCTCACCCCACCGGGAATCGGGAACCCCAACCACCGCGGACTCCAGGACTCCGGGCAGGGCGGCGAGTACCTTCTCGACCTCAGCCGGGTACACGTTCTCCCCGCCACTGACGATCATGTCCTTGAGCCGGTCGACGACGTACAGGTAGCCGTCGCCGTCCTCATAACCGATGTCCCCGGAGTGGAACCAGCCGTCCGAGTCGAAGGCCGCCTCAGTGGCCTCCTCGTCGTTCCAGTAGCCGGCCGACACATTCGGCCCACGGACCACCAGCTCGCCTGGGGTCCCGACATCCACAGGCCCACCACTGAGCGGGTCAACCACACGGACCTGCGTGTACGGCATGGGGATCCCTGCCGAGCCGGCCTTGTGCACGGTGTCCTCCGCCGGCAGGTGGGTGGCGAAGGGAGCCGTCTCGGTCAGGCCCCATGCCTGCTGGAGCCACAGGCCACGGTCCGCGTACTCGCGGACCAGCAAGGGGGGAACCGGCGCCCCGGCCACGACGACGGCCCTGAGCGAACTCAGGTCCCGTTCGAAGAAGCCGGGCACCCGGGCGAGGGCGGCGAACATCTGAGGGACACCGAACATGGAGTTGACCTTCAGACGCTCCAGGTCGTCCGCGCATGTCTCAGCGGCGAAGGCCCGGCGCACCGCGACCGTGCCGCCCCGCGTGAGCGTGCGCAGCGCAAAGCTGTTCAGTGCTCCGATGTGAAACAGCGGAGCTGCCGCGTAGGTGACGTCCCCGCGGCGGGTGTCAAGTCTCAAATCCACGTTGGCGGAGTTCCACCAGGCGTTGCCGTGGGTCAGCACTACGCCCTTGGGCGTTCCTGTGGTGCCGGAAGTGAACATGAGAATGGCGGCGTCATCGGCTCGCTTGGCGGAGACGGAGATCTTGGGCTCGGCCGCCGTGATGAGCGGCGACCACGGCTCCCACGCAGCGGTGGCATCGGCGTCGGCCGGCGGCACCACCGGGTCGTCGTCAACGAGCAGCAGACGACGGAGCGCGGTCCTGTCACGGACCCGCTCCACGCTCCCCCGGTGCCCCTCCTCGCAGACGATCACCACGGCACCGCTGCTCTCCAGGATCTGGGCGAGTTCGGGGTCGGCAAGACGGAAGTTCACCGGAACGAACAGCGCACCGATCCTGAAGGCGGCGAGCATGGTGACGAAGAAGGCTGGACTGTTCATGCCCAGGTAGGCGATGCGGTCCCCGTCGCGTGCCCCGCCACGGACGAGGACCGTGGCCAGCCGGGCGGCCTTGTCGTCGAGTTGTCGGTAGGTGAGATCTCCGCCCGGATAGTCGATGACGACCGCCTCGCCGTCGTACCGGGCGTTTCGGGAGACTGCCGAGGCCGGGTTCAGGTCCACCGCGAGGCCGGAGTTGGTGGGGTGTGGAGTGGTCACGAATGGGCTCCTCGTCCCGCTCAGAGATGATCGCCGCCCGCCGCGGAGATGAATCCGCGGACACCGATCCCGCCGTCGACCGAGATCGCCTGGCCCGTGATGGGGCCGCTCTGGTCACGGGCGGCCAGGAGAACGTACGAACCTGTGAAGTCGCGCGGGTCGGTGCTGGAGTCGTGCAGGGGAATGGGCGGTGGCGGGTCCCCTGCACTCTTCCTCGCGAACGACGCGGAGATCGAGCGGTCGGCGAGCCCCAGACCCTCGGGCCCCCGCAGATCCGTGTTCATGCCGCCGCAGGCGACACCGTTCACCCGCACCTTGGGGGCCAATTCATAGGCGAGTTCACGCATCAGCCCCAGACAGGCATGCTTGCTGGCGGTGTAGAGGGGGCCGCCGCCGTTGACGAAGAACGAGGCATTGGACAGCGTCATGATGATGCTGCCCCGGGTCTTGACCAGTTCGGGCCAGGCTGCTTCGGCCGCGAGCACATAGCCCTTGACGTTGACCGAGAAGATCTCGTCGAAGGCCACGTCCAACTGCGCTGCCGTGAGCCGGGTGAGCTGACGCTGGTAGTCCCAGACACCGGCGTTGGCGACGAGGGTGTCGACCTTGCCGAAGCGGTCCACGGTCTCCGCGACTGCCGTATGAAGTGCGGCGGAGTCGCGCACATCGGCGGCCACGGTATGAAAGCGGTGCGCGGTGCCGGAAGCCTGCACCACCTCGTCGAGGCGGGCCTTGTCGCGCCCCACGATGGTGACACGCGCCCCCTCCGACACGAACCGCTCGGCGACCGCGCGCCCGATTCCTGTACCGCCGCCGGTGATCAGCGCGACGTGCCCGTCCAGCCATCCCCTGCTCATGCCGGCTCCTCGGAGAGGCTGAGGAAGTCCATAACGAGCCGCTCGAAGTCGCGTCGGCGTTCGATCTGCACCCAGTGGCCACAGCGGCTGAAGACGTGCAGCTGCACGTCCCTGATCAGCTTGATCATCAGCCCGGCCCCGTCGAGTGTGATGGTCCGGTCGTCACGGCCCCACAGCAGCAAGGTCGGCGCCTTGATCTTGTGCAGGTCCCGCCACAGCGGGTCCATGCCGCCACGCTGGGCGAAAGCCGCGTTGTACGCGTGGTAGAAGTCGCTGTGGCTCTGGTCCAGGGATGCCTCGTACCGGGCCCGGACGACGTCCTCGCCGAACTGCTTGTGGTCGAAGACCATGGTCCGGATGAACGCGCCCATCTTCTTCTCGCTGGGCCCAGTGCCGTTGTAGTAGCGGAACATCTCCTTCTGCCCCTCGGTGGGGGTAGGTCCGAAGGGCACCCATCCTCCGCCGGGAGCCATCAGCACGAGACGGGCGACTCGTTCCGGCCGTTGTTGGGCCATAGCGATGGCGGCGGCCCCGCCTAGGCTGTTGCCCAGCAGATGAAAGGTGCCGATGCCGAGCTCGTCGAGGGTCTGGTATAGGGCATCGACGGCGATCTCGGTGATCGACCGATCCGCCAGGTCCTCGGATGTCGGCCGGTAACTGCCGCCGAAACCCGGCTGGTCAGGCAGGAGCACACGGAAGTGCTGGGCCAGCTCAGGCAGGTTCTGGTGGTAGTTGCTCACGCCGGAGGCGCCGGGGCCACCGCCGTGCAACATCACCAGTACGGGTCCTTCACCGGTCTCCGCCACGGCGATCTCCCCCAAGGCCGTAGCGACTCGATGGTGCTTCAGATGAACAGTCACAGCACAGTCCCCTCAGAAAAAGGTCGAGATGTTCTTCGCCAGGAGGACGTTCTGGTCCAGGAGTATCGTCCGGCGCGCCACTCGCAGATCACCGTCCTCCGTGCGCCGCAGAATGTCCGTGCGGGTGCCGGCGAAGACGTTCTCCTCCCGCTCCAGCCGGTTGCGATAGACGAGAAAGGTGGATTGCACGACCAGGTCGTTCTGTGAGAACCCCTCGTGTTCCGCGGCGTCGACGTGGCCGACCATCACATTGCCGATCAGGTGTCGCGTCCGCGAGGGCGGGTCCTCGGCCCAGGCCATCCCGGAGTCGAACCGGCGGATACGCCAAGCGAGACTCTCCTTGGTCTCGTCGTAAAAGGCGGCCTCGCCGCGTGCCGCCACGGACAGTGCCTGCTGGCGACGCAGCCGGTTGGTCCGGGTGGGCATCCAGTAGTCGAGGTCGTCGGCGAGCAGGTCGAGCCAGTCGGCATAGCGGCCTTCGTCGAGAAGCGCGGCCTCTTCGTAGTAGAACTGCTCGACCTCGAAGTGGGTTTCCCGGTCTGCGCGTGTCGCCGCTGCCGACCGGACCCGGTCAAAGGGAGTGCTCACGGTGTCATTCGATCCCTTCTCGGACCGGTGTGGGACGGGCTGTGCCGTCAGACGGCACGTCAGCCGCGCACCAGAGCGCGCGGACTCACGGAGGGATCGGCCAGGCGACCGGCGTCGGCCGGAATCCTTCGGTCGATCAGGCGACGCGCGGCGCGTACGGCGGCTGAGTCGTCGACGGCCGCCGCCGCCACGACGAATCCGTCACGCAGGCCGAACAGACAGAAGGACGGGGCGTCGTACGCCCCTCGCAGAACCGTCCGCTCCGCCTGTTCCATCTGGCCGACCCCTTCAACGTGACGGCCGTAACGGTCCGTCCAGAACCACGGAGCCGTACGTTCGGGAACCGGTGTACCGAGGATGGTGGCCGCGGCGCGCGCGCCGTCCTGCCGAGCCGCCTCCCAGTGCCCGGCGTGAGTCCCCCCTCGCACATGGGCAGGGTCTCCGACTGCCAGGACGGCGACGTTGGACGTCACCTGACCGGCGTCGACCAGAACGCCCCGCTCGACCTCCAGGCCGGCTCGTACAGCCAGTTCGATGCGCGGCACCATGCCCACCCCGAACACCACCGCGTCGTACGCACGTGGTTCTGATCCATCGCACAGCCGCACCTCAAGACGGTTGCCGTGCTCGGTGACGGACGCGACCGCCGCCTGAGCGCTGGTCACGCCGTGGCGGGCATGCAGATCGTGCAGCCAGCCGGCCAGTTCATGGCCAAGAGTGGAGACCAGGGGCGCGGCGACCGGGTCGATCAAAGTGACCTCACAGCCCGCGTCGACCGCGGTGGAGGCGACCTCCGCACCGATCAGGCCCGCGCCCACGACAAGGACACGGGCTCCGGGGACGAGGGCTGGGCGCAACCGGTCGGCGTCCTCGACGCTGCGCAGGACGTGGACACGGTCGCTGCCCAGGCCGGGGACAGGAGGCCGCACCGCACCACCGCCGGTCGCCAGAACCACGCGGTCCGCGGCCAGCTGGGTGCCGTCGTCCAGCTCGACCTTGCCCTCGCGTGGCAACAGCGCCGTCACAGCGGTCCTGTTGATCAGTCGTACCCGCTGTTCGTCGTACCAGCCCGGAGGTTGTAGGAGGATCTGTACGAGGTTCTGGGTCCCGAGCAGGTAGCCCTTCGACAACGGTGGCCTGTCATAGGGAAGTTCATTCGAGTCGACGATTGTGATCTCCCCCTGGAAGCCACCCGAGCGCAGTGAAGCGGCTGTGCTGACGCCGGCGATGCCGCCACCCACGATCACAACACGTTCGGTCACGGCGACTCCCCGGGGAAGAGCCAGACCTCGCCGTCAAGCACCTCGACGCGATGTGGACAGGCGTTCCTCGTGGCGGGCAGGCCCTGGACCTCACCCGTCTTCAGACAGAACTTACTGGAGTGCAGTGGGCATTCGACGTAACCGTCCTCGACCCAGCCCTCGGAGAGCGAGGCGGTCTCGTGGGTGCAGGTGTCGTCGAGCGCGTGGACGCTGTCGTCGGTGTCACGCAGCAGGGCGATGTCATCGGAAGTGCCGGTGATCACCTTGCTGATGGCGATGCCCTCACCCGGAGGGATGTCGCCCAGGGCCGCCACCCGGATGCCGTTTCCCTTGCTCATGCGTCCTTCTCCTCGTGCCAGGCGGGGGTGTTCATCAGCTCGCGCCAGCGCTCATAGAAGCCGCGGCCGGCAGCGTCGCTGTACAGTTCGCTGGTCCTACCGGGATGGCGGCCGTCCTCACGTTCGGAGTCCATGCCCATCTGATAGTTGAGGGCGACCCCGTTGGCGATGAAGCCGTGAGCGGCTGCCTGAACCTCGGACCAGTTCTCGCCGTCGTCCTGCTCGAAGACACCGCTGGGCCCGAATGTCCGCAGGTTGTAAAGGCGTTGGGACTCACGGACCTCCTCCGGCATCGCCCTGTCGACGATCGTCCAGGCCCACACCTCCATGCGGTCGGGGCCCTTGGGGTGCCAGACGCGGATGGATCCGTTGACCGGCAGGTAGGAGAAGTTGGGAAAGACGGTGGCGTGGCCGTTGGTGAGAGGTCCCTCCACTCGGGCCGCGCCGAGACGCTCACGCAGGGCCTCGTAGTCCATCCACTGGTGCACCCGCTGGGCGTCGAAACGGTTCCTGGGGTGGACCGGGAAACCGGCCCCGTGGCCGTTCGCGTCGGAGTACTGGCGGCCCGTGCGGTGTACCACCTCGTCCTTGGGCTTCTTGCCTGCGGGCGAGAGCAGCGTGAGCGCCGAGGCGTGACTCATGTTCACGTGGTACCAGTCGGTGGCGAACTGCTCGGCCGCCAGCTTCCAGTTGCCCTCCAGCACCCACTTGTGGACGCCCTCCACGACGACCGTGCCCTCTGGGTCGTGGTCGAGCATGGCGTCCATGTACCAGGCCATGTCGCCGAGCGAGTCGCGCAACGGTACCGGGTTCGGATTCCAGGTGCCGAAAACAAGTCCGTGGTAGGTCTCCACGTGCGGGACCTCGACCAGCCCCCACTTCGTGTCGTCGAAGTCGGCGGGGTAGCCGTCCTTGTTCGGCACGCTCACCAGCGAACCGTCCAGGTTGAAGGACCAACCGTGGTAGGTGCAGGTGAAGTTGCGCGTCGTTCCGGAGTCGGCACGGCACACACGGGCGCCGCGATGACGGCAGGAGTTGAGATACGCGCGAATCCGCCGGTCACGGTCGAGGGCGACGATGACCGGGTCCTCGCCCATGTACGTCGTGAAGAAGTCACCGGGCTTGTGGAACTGGTCGGTGTGCGCGAGGAACAGCCAGCTCGGCGCGAAGACGCGGCGCAGCTCCTGACGGTACAGCTCCTCGTTGGTGAAGATCACGCGATCCAGCAGCCCGCCCTCGGCGTCGACAAGCCCGGAGACGTCCAGGTTCCGCGCCAGGTCCGCCGGGCGCCGCAGTGCTCCGCGGGGGGCCGCAGTGGCCGCCGGGGCGGCGCCCTGAGGTTCGATCGTCGAGGTCATGGACCCCAGCAGACAGCAGCGGCCGACGGACGTGCCATCCGTCGTTCCGCACCGCGGCACGCGCACTGTCCGCGGATGCGGCCGACACGAGAGCGTGCCTCCATGCTTGCTGCCATCGCCACGTCCCAGAGCTCGACCGACCCGCTCTCGGGCCTCGTCCTGGGAGACGTCACCGAGCCGGAGGCGCGCCCTGGTTGGTCAACCGTCCGCGTCGTCTCCTCATCGCTCAACATGCACGATCTGTGGACCTTGCGCGGAGTGGGGCATCCGCCCGAGCGGCTGCCCATCGTCCTCGGCTGCGACGCCGCCGGATACGACGAGAACGGCAACGAGGTTCTCGTGCATCCGGTGATCGCGGACCCCGACGCCGGGCTCGGCGACGAGACTCTCGATCCGGGCCGGGTCCTGCTCTCCGAGCGGCACAACGGAGCGTTCGCCGAATTCCTGTCCGTGCCCACTCGCAACCTCGTCCCCAAGCCGTCCTGGCTGACCTTCGACGAGGCCGCCAGCCTGCCCGTGGCCTGGGGCACTGCCTACCGGATGCTCTTCACCCAGGCGCAGATCCGCGCGGGCGACCGAGTTCTCGTCCAGGGCGCCGGCGGCGGGGTCGCCTCCGCCGCGATCAAGCTGGCCGTCGCCGCCGGTGCGGTCGTGTATGCCACCAGCCGTAGCGAGGACAAACGGCGGCAGGCGGAGTCCTGGGGCGCGCGCAAGGCCCTGTCCACGGGCGAGCGAGTGCCCGAGCGCGTGGACGTCGTGGTCGAGACGGTCGGCGAGGCGACGTGGTCGCACTCTCTCAAGGCCCTGCGTCCCGGCGGCACGATCGTTCTTGCCGGCGCCACGAGCGGAATGAATCCGCCCGCCGATCTGGGCCGGATCTTCTACCTCCAGCAGCGCGTCCTAGGCTCGACCGGATGCACCCGCGGTGAACTGATCTCGCTCCTCAGGCTCCTGGACGCCACCGGCTTGCGTCCCGTCATCGACCGGGCGCTGCCGCTCAACGAGATACACAAGGGCTTCCAGCTCATGATCGACGGACGGCTCACCGGGAAGCTCGTCGTCAACCCGCCCGCTTCGGCCCCGCACGGAGCCTCGCGATGACCGCCGCAGCAGTCGGCCTGTCCCACTCCCCCCTCATCGGCAGGAACGACCCTGCACCCGAGGTGCTGGACGCGGTCGAAGAGGCCGTTGCGGGCGCGCGGACCTTTGTCCGGGCCTTTGACCCCGAGCTGGTGGTCCTGTACGCCCCGGATCACTACAACGGCTTCTTCTACAAGGAGATGCCGCCCTTCTGCCTGGCAACCGAGGCCCACGCCATCGGTGACTTCGGTTCGACGGCGGGCCCGTTGTCGGTCGACACCCGCACCGCCCGGGAGCTCGCTCGCGGGGTCCTGGAACGGGGAGTCGACCTGACCGTCTCGGCACGCATGACCGTCGACCACGGTTTCGTCCAGCCGCTGGAGGTCCTCTTCGGCGGTATCGACAAGGTCCCGGTCGTCCCGGTCTTCGTCAACGGAGTCGCCACCCCGCTCGGTCCCGTCAGCCGCATCCGGGCCCTCGGTACCGCCGTCGGCCAGGCAGCGGCCGTGCTGGACCGCCGCGTCCTCTTCGTGGGCTCCGGTGGCCTCTCGCACGATCCGCCCGTACCGGTCCTCGACGGCGCACCGCCCCGGGTGGCCGACGCCCTCATCGAAGGCCGTCCGCCCACACCCGAGCAGCGAGCCAGGAGCGAGGAACGCGTGATTCAGGCGGGCCGCGACTACGCCGCCGGTTCGACCGCGATGATCCCCATCAACCCGGCCTGGGACACCCAGGTCCTGGACACCTTGAAGGACGGGCGGCTGGCGGACGTCGACTCCTGGTCCGTGGAGTGGATGGGCGCGCAAGGCGGTGGTTCGGCTCATGAGGTCCGCACCTGGATCGCGGCCTTCGCCTCCCTCGCCGCCACCGGCGCCTACCGCATGACATCCCGTTTCTACGCGCCGATCCCCCAATGGATCGCGGGCTTCGCCGTGGCCACGGCAGAGCAGGAGAGTGAGCGATGACCTCCGTGACTGAGTCGGCGATCGCGGCTGCCGTGGAGCGGCTGACGACCGCCGCCGCCGACCTGAAACCCTGTACACCGGTCCGTGATCTGCTCGGAACCAGCGACATCGCCGGCGCGTACGAAGTCCAGCGACGACTCAACGCACAGCGCACCTCCACCGTGACCGGTCGCAAGATCGGTCTCACCTCACCTGCGGTCCAAAAGCAACTCGGTGTCGAACAGCCCGACTTCGGTGTGCTCTTCGCCGACATGGACGTCTCCGCCCGCACCGAGGTTCCGACCGCACGGCTGATCCAGCCGAAGGCCGAGGCAGAGATCGCCTTCCTCCTCGGCACCGACCTGGATGCCGAGAACCTCGACCTCGCAGCCGTCCGGTCGTCGGTCGCCTGCGCGCTGCCCGCTCTGGAGATCGTGGACAGCCGGATCGCCGACTGGGACATCACCATCACCGACACCGTCGCCGACAACGCGTCCAGCGGGCTGTACGCCCTCGGCGCATCGCGGCTTCCTCTGGGAAGGTTCGAGCCGGGCGAAGCATCGATGCGGATGTACGCCGACGGCGTCCTGGTTTCCGAGGGCCACGGCGCCGCATGCCTCGGCGACCCCCTCCTGGCCCTGCTGTGGCTGGCCCGGACGGCCCGAGACTACGGCGACCCGCTGCGCGCCGGCCAAGTCGTGCTCTCCGGCGCGCTGGGTCCGATGATCCCTGTCTCCGCCGGTGCCACCGTCCGCGCGGACATCTCAGGCCTGGGCACGGTCGTCACCACCTTCTCGGACAGGGGGCGGGCATGAGCACCCTGCAGAAGACCAAGGTGGCCGTGATCGGTTCCGGCAACATCGGCACCGATCTGATGATCAAGGTGCTGCGGCTGTCGGAGACCCTGCAGATGGCCGCCATGGTCGGCATCGACCCGGACTCCGACGGACTCGCCCGGGCCCGTCGCCTGAAGGTTCCCACCACGCACGAGGGCGTCGACGGTCTGATCCGCATGGACGACTTCGACGAGATCGGCGTGGTCTTCGACGCCACGTCGGCAAAGGCCCATACGGCCAACGCGGAACAGCTCGCGCCCTACGGCAAGCGGCTCATCGACCTGACTCCGGCCGCCATCGGCCCCTTCGTCGTACCTCCGGTCAACCTTGAGGCCCACCTGGACTCTGCCAACGTGAACATGGTCACCTGCGGCGGCCAGGCCACGATCCCGATCGTTCATGCCATCGCCCGTACGACCCCCGTTCCCTACGCGGAGATCGTCGCGTCCATCGCCTCGAGATCCGCCGGTCCCGGGACCCGCGCCAACATCGACGAGTTCACAGAAACGACCGCCTCGGCGATCGAAACCGTCGGCGGCGCCGCCCGCGGCAAGGCGATCATCGTTCTCAATCCCGCCGAGCCGCCACTGATCATGCGGGACACCGTCCTCTGCCTGACCGGCGACACCGACCACGACACGATCCGAGCCTCTGTGGCGGACATGGCCGCCCAAGTCGCCAAGTACGTCCCCGGATACCGCCTCAAGCAGGACGTCCAGTTCACGCCGGTACCGGCCGACGAACCGGTCCACACCCTGCTGCCTCCCACCGGACCGAAGGTGACCACCAAGGTCACGGTCTTCCTCGAGGTGGAAGGGGCGGCCCACTACCTGCCCGCCTACGCCGGCAACCTCGACATCATGACCTCGGCCGCGCTGCGCGTTGCCGAACGCATCGCCCGACATGTGTACCAGGGGGCCGACGCATGACCGCCAATGTCTACATCCAGGATGTGACTCTGCGGGACGGCATGCACGCCGTCCGCCATCGCATCGCGCCTGACCAGGTGAAGCACATCGTCGCGTCGCTCGACGCGGCCGGCGTGGACGCCATCGAGGTGGCTCACGGCGACGGCCTCGCGGGTAGCTCGCTCACCTACGGACCAGGCAGCAACACCGACTGGGAATGGATCGAGGCAGCCGCCTCGGTTCTCGAACACGCCACCCTCACCACTCTCCTGCTCCCCGGCATCGGCACGATCAAGGAGCTGAAGCACGCGCACGCCCTCGGCGTACGTTCGGTCCGCATCGCCACCCACTGCACCGAGGCCGACGTATCCGCCCAGCACATCTCCACGGCCCGCGAACTCGGCATGGACGTCTCAGGCTTCCTGATGCTGAGCCATATGGCTCCCGCGAAACAACTCGCAGCGCAGGCACAGCTGATGGAGTCCTACGGCGCCCACTGCGTCTACGTCACCGACTCCGGGGGCCGGCTCACCATGGACGGTGTCCGTGAACGTGTACGCGCCTACCGTGATGTCCTGCTTCCGCAGACCCAGATCGGCATCCACGCCCACCAGAACCTCTCCCTGGCGGTGGCCAACTCTGTCGTCGCCGTCGAGGAGGGGGTCACCAGAGTGGACGCTTCCCTCGCCGGACACGGCGCGGGCGCGGGCAACTGCCCGATCGAACCGTTCGTCGCCGTCGCCACCCTCAACGGGTGGAAGCACGGCTGTGACCTGTTCGCGCTCCAGGACGCGGCCGACGACCTCGTGCGCCCCCTGCAGGACCGCCCGGTCCAGGTCGACCGCGAGACGCTCACACTCGGCTTCGCCGGCGTCTACTCCAGCTTCCTTCGGCACGCCGAGGCGGCCTCCCGCCGCTACGGCATCGACGTCCGCTCGATTCTCCTGGAGGTGGGCCGGCGCCGTTTGGTCGGCGGGCAGGAGGACATGATCGTGGACATCGCTCTGGACCTGATGCGAGCGGCACCGGAGGAGGCCCGGTCGACTGACGCGGGATGACGTGGTGTCCCTGACGTTCTTCGCCGGCCGGGGCGCTCCGGACAGCGCTGGCTCCGTCAGAGATCCAAGCCGGCTGTGCCCGCACGCGGCCCGGTCGGCTCCGCGCCGGGGCCGACTCCGACCGTGGCGGCACCGACGACCGATGCCCCACACCCCCTGTCCAAGGCTCGGGTGCAGGAACAACCGACGGAACCGCTATGCGTACGGTCCGGGCAAGCCCCCCTCGGACCGTGCGCGTCACGCCGCCCGGGCAGGGCCCATCGCCGCCACCCGGGATGCCGCAGCCGCGCCCCGTCGAACGTGTGCGCTCAGCGCCCGCGGATCGATCTGCCCGAACCGTCCGGCGACAGACATGGCCGCGACCGCCCGCCCAGACCGGTTCAGCACGGGCGCCGCGACGCACGCCAGTCCGGGCCGGTACTCCTCATTGTCGAAGGCGATCCCGGTACGGCGAATGGCGTGCAGTTCCGCGGCCAACACGTCCGGGTCAGTGACCGTACGCTCGGTGAAGGACCGCAGCGGACCGGACAACGCCTGTTCCGCGGCCTGCGCGTCGTAAGCGAGCAAGACCTTGCCGACCGCCGTCGCATGAGCAGGCAGTTGGCCGCCGATGCGGGACGGCACAGGCGCGTGACGGTGTCCATAAAGCTTGGCGAGGTAGACGACCTGCGTACCGTTCAGAACGGCCAGGTGCACAGTCTCCCTGGTCGTCTCGTACAGGTCGGACAGGAAGGGCAGTAGCGCGTCACGAACACTCTCGGAGCCGGGCGCGTGGACAGCCCTGCCCAGATGGTGCAGGCGTTCACCGAGGCGGTAGTCGGTCCCGGCACGCTCCACCACTCCGTTGCGCTCCAGCATTCCGAGCAGGCGGAACGCCGTGGATTTGCTCATTTGCGCCCTCCGCGCGAGTTCGCTCACCCCAGTCGACCCCCTGGCCCCGTCCCCCAGGGCCAGGAGGAGGCTGATGGCCTTGTCGACGGCGGCCCGGTCGTCACGCGTCGGATCCGCAAGGGATGCGCTCACGCTGGTTCACCTCAGCTTCGAGGAGTGGCGTCACTTTTAGTGCGCTAGCTGGAAACCTTTACGTGACCAGGATGGCCAGAACGCCAGATGTTCGTCAACAATGACGGTATGCATATTAAAAGTGACAGCTCTCCCCGAGAGAACGAGCTCGTCGCCCGCAACGTCCGACGCTTCCGACTGGAGCGGGCGATGTCCCTCGGTGAACTGGCCCGCCGCTCAAGCCTCTCCAAACAGACCCTCTCGAAAATCGAACAGGGCGTGGGCAACCCCACCGTGGAGACCCTGTCACTGCTTGGGGCGGCACTCGACGTACCCACACGCCGCCTACTGACCGAGTGGGGCACTCCGGTCTACGTCCAACGGCACGACGAAGGACAGTGGTCGCAGGCCGCGAACTGGACCGAACGCCTCCTGGACGAAACGTACGGCTCAGGCTACGTCCGCACCCTCGTCCTGCGCCTGGTGCGGGGCGACCGAGACCCCGAACCGATCGCAGCGCATAGCGCCGGCACCCTCCACCACATCTACGTGATCACCGGCAAGCTCCGAACCGGACCACTCAACGAGCCAGTGGACCTGTCAGCCGGCGACTTCGTACGCTTCCCCGGCGACGTATCGCACCGTCACATCTGCCTGAGCGACCGCGTTGTCGCCCACGTGGTCACCACACTCCCCCAGGTTCGCCAGGTCGGCCCCACCATCACGCGGGGTGGTGCGACACCAACACCGCGGTGAACCGCACAAGGTGGACCTGTCGGCCTCGGCCCACGCCTGCCGCCATCAACCTGACCTTCCCCCGATGGGACCTGGCGCACCTTCACTTGTCCACTCTGAGGGACGGCACCCAACCGGGTCCAGGCCCACCTGAACCGACTGCCGCCCGAGCGCGGCATGAACCTCTCCGAAGCGGCGGCCAGCGTCGGGGCAGGGCTGGATCAGCTTCCACGTTCGCTGCACAGGCCCCTCTTGCAGGACCCCGAAGGAGGCGACGGGGGCCGGATCTGCACGTTGTACCGTGCGGGGAGGTGCCGGGCCTCCTAGCCCGAGGCCCGGCACCGGCTCGTCTCTCAGCCGTGGGTGACCTGGAGCTTGTAGATGCTCACCTGCCCGTAGTTGGAGCTGCTGCACGGGGAGGAGTTGGTGCAGTTGGCCTGGGTGTAGGCCCCGGCCTTGAAGTAGTTCCCGGACGCGGTGTGCGCGATGGTCGTCTGGAGGACGCCGTTGTAGTACACCTTGATCTGGCCGCCGCTGACGACGAACTTGCCCTCGAAGACCGTGTTCAGCTTGTAGTCGCTGGTCACGAGCTTGTGGTGGGTGGTGTCACCCTTGGTGATGTAGAGGCTGGTGCCCTCCAGGCGGAAGACCGTCACGTCGTCGTCGCCGTCGTGGATCTGGGCGCCGACGAGGTGCGACTTGTCGTTCGGCAGCTTGTTGAACGCCTCCCGGAAGGTCATGGTGTGGGTGCCGGAGGTGGCCGACCAGGAGGCGTTGCTGGTTCCGTTGCCGGTCATCTCGCGCAGCTCGGCGCGTCCGTAGCTGGAGTTGGGTGTCGTGACGGCGTTGACCGCGGACCGGAACTGGACGCCGGAGCACTTGGAGTTCACGGTGAACCAGGGGCTGGACGAGAAGGTCGCGAGAGCGGGCTGCTTGACCTCGGTGGGTGAGCCGCTGGAGCCGGTCGGCAAGGTGACCTTCCAGTTGGTCAGGTTGAGCTGCTGGGCGGGGTAGTCGCACGGGGCGGCCGCAGTGGCGGTGCCCGCGGTGGTGAGCGGGAGGGTCAGGGCGGCCAGGGCGGAGAGTGCGGCCACGCCGGTGGTGGCGAGAGTGCGCTTGCGGGTGCGGCTCATGTCTGCTGCTTCCTTACGGTCGGTCGTGACTGTCGTTTGTGTCGGGTGCCTTCTTCTGCGGTCAGCAGGGACGTGACGGCTCGTACTCGTGCCCGTACGTGCCCGTCGCGTCGCCGCCGGTGTTGCCGGCCAGGGTGTTACCGCACACCCGGCCCTGCGGGGTGGCCTCGAACTTGATGCCCCCCGCAGCGTTGGAGAGGAGGACGTTGCCCTCGATGGTGTTGCCGGTGCCGTCGGTGGGGGTGTCGCCGCCGACCCGGACTCCGGCTCCGACGTTGTGGTGCGAGCGGTTGGCCCGGAAGGTGTTGCCGCTCCCCCGCGCGTCCAGACCGGCGGAGTTGGGGTCACGCTGCCCCGTGCAGTCGTTGTGCTCGACGAGGTTCGCGGTGGAGTTCTCCTTGATGTCCACGCACTCGTTGCCCTGGGTGTCGATCCTGTTGTGGTGGATCCAGTTGTCCCGGCTGACGTCCGGCCGGTCGTCCGGGGCGCCGTTGAGCCCTTGCTGCTCGGGGGCCGTGCCCAGGTAGACGCCCTCACCGACCTTGCCGCCGTCGGCGAATCGGAAGTCCCACACCCCGCATCCGGTGATCCGGTTGTGAGCGACCTCGGCGCCGGTGACGAGGTAGCGCAGCCGTACGCACTCCTCACCGGCGTTGCGGAAAGTCATCCGGGTGATGCGCAGGCCGTCGACACCGTCTCCTGGTGTCAGGCTCATGACATACAACAGCTTCTTGCGGTAGCCGGACTTCTCGTCGGCGTCACCGACCAGGCCGTCGATGGTGAACCCCGTGAGCCGGACGCGGTCGTGCTGGATCTCCCCGATGGCACGGCCCTGACCGGATCCCTGGACCACGGCGGACGAAGGCCCGGTGAGGGTGACCCCGTGGCTCCGGCTGACGAAGTCCTGCAGGTAGCGTCCCGGTGCCAGGTGCACGGTCGATCCGGGTCCGGCCACGTCCAGGGCCCGCTGGATGCCGGCGAAGGGAGCCCGACGGGTGCCGGGGTTGGTGTCGCTGCCGCGCGGTGACACGTAGATGTCGTGTCCGCCCCGGGGTGCGGCGGCGGACGCCGTGGGCACGGAAGTTCCGGTCACGGCCAGCAGGGCGGCCGCAGAAGCGAAGTACCGGATGAGTCTCATGCTGGTTTCCTCGGGTTCAGGGGTGCGTACAGGGACAGTGCAAGGAGGAGGGGAACAGTGGGCCCGAACAGCAAGGGGCCCAGCGGGACCGGGAGCATGGCCGGCGGCACAAGCAGCAGGGCGAGCAGCAGAACCAGGCTGCGTCGCGGGGAGGCGAAGGCGAAGGCCGCCGCGCGGCGGCGGAGCCCGTCTCCGGTACCGGCCGCGGCCGAGGCGGCGAGCGACAGGGCGTAGACCGCGAGGGCGGCCAGCAGGGCGAGCTGGACGGGAAGCAGGACCCATGCGGTGGCACTTGCGCGGCCCAGCAGGAAGAGGCAGTTCACCGCAAGGAGGGCGATCAGGGCACTGGTTGCGAGGGCGTCCTTCCACAGGGCGCGCCAGCAGCGCGGAAAGGCCCGCAGCGTCCCGGTGAACGGCCGGCCACCGCCGTCCCTGCGCCAGTCCTGCAACGCGATCGCCGCGGCGGCAAGTGCCGGGAGCCAGGTGACGACGCCGAGCGCCAGCAGGCAGAACGCCGCCCCCGCGAGCGCCGGCTGTGCGACGAACTCCATGGCGCGCAGGGCACCGCGCTCCCAGCCCTTCATGGTGTGCTCCCTACGCGCCGGTGGTCTCGATGGGCAGTACGCCGGTGAACGGCTCGTCGGACCGGAGCCCCACGGCGCCGTCGACGTCCACGCGACGGGCCCGCACGGCGGCGACCCGCGTGCCGGACAGGATGACCGCGGCAGCGTCGGCGCTGACGCGTTCCGTCTCGATGGCCCCCGCCCGGGGAGCGAGGAGGACCAGTTCCGTCTCGTCCCCCTGGCCGACGGACACCGCGTGCCCCTGGTCCGAGGCCAGGAGCACGGCCGGCTCCGGCCGCGGGTCCAGCGAACCCGTGCTGTCGAGGACGGTCAGGAAGGTGGCCGTGCGGGTCCTGGGTGTGGTGAGGCGCAGGGTGTGCATGGTCTTGCTGACCTTGAGGCTGGGGGTGCTGGAGGTCGGGTTCGCCTCCACCTCGGTGCGGTGACGCGTGGCCGTCGCGTCCGTGGGCAGCAGCCGGGTGAGCCGTGCGCTCGCCGGCCCGGACTCCAGTCGCCAGCCGTCGGGGTCCAGTTGTGTCGTGGGCCAGTCGGAGTGCAGCAGGTACGTCCACTCGCGCGGTGCCTCGGCCTCAAGCTCGTCCAGGATGATGACGCGCCCCACAGGCGTCACCACCAGCGTGCGGTCGACGCGCCGTACGCCCAGCCGTTCGGGGAACATCGCCGCGGACTCCGCCGTGGCGTGGGCGAATCCGTCCTGGGCGAGCACGTCGCGTACCCCCGCCCGGCGCTCCTCGGGTATCCCCTCGTACACGTGGTAACGGCCCTCGTCCGCCCAGCCCTCTCCGTCGACCAGGACCAGATTGTGGTGAGCCGCTCGCTTCTGGTTGCTGTAGCCCTCGTCCACGGCGAGGAAGGCGCCATGGGAGTGGAGTACGAAGGCGCCCGCGTCGGGGTGGTGGTGACCCGCGCTCATCGCGTCCCAGCCGCCCTCGGCCTTCAGCCGGTGCCCCTCGTCCCAGGCGCGGTGGCCGCCGCCGGGCGCGGCCTTGAAGCTGACGCAGGTGGCGGCGCTGTCCCAGCCGGTGCGCGCGGTGATCTGCCCCAGGTCCGGGAAGTACGCGGTGCCGGGCTCCCCCTCCGGTGCCACGGGTGTCACCCGCGGGTCGTACCAGAGCAGTTCGAGGAAGGCTTCGGGCATGACCCCTGGACGTACACCCGACTCGTACGCCTCGCGCCAGAAGTGGCGCTCCGCGACGAGGTTCCCCAGCCACTGCGCCGTGCCGTCCCGGTAGGCGGAGGCCAGACGGTAGTAGAGGGCGACGCTGTGGCCGCTGCGCCGGTCGTGGCAGTCGCCGTGGTCGATGTTCTCCTCGAAACCCGGCGCGCTCTGGTGCAGGCGCCAGCGCGTGGTGTTGCGCAGGAAGCCGCCGGCCGACCACAGGTCGGCCCGCTCCTGGTGCTGGACGAGGTCGGTGTGGATGGCGAGCCACGGCACTCCGTAGCGCCAGTAGACGACGCCCTCCGCGTCCGAACCGTCCTCGGGGAGCATCCTGAGGACGGTCTCCAGGTTGGCCCGGGCGGCCTTGCTCCACTCGGAGCGGCCCAGGGCGTACCCCGCGGTGGCGATGCCGCTCCAGCAGATCCAGTTGTGGTTCTGCCAGTACGCGCTCGACCACCAGCGGCCGGTGGTCTCCTCCGCGAAGGAGTGCAGCCGCTCACCCTGGAGTTCCAGCTTGGCACGCAAAACCTCGCGCCGCTCCGGCTCCAGGTCCTCTCCCAGCCAGGAGTACGCGAGGGAGAGACCGTGCAGCAGCCAGCCCGCGTCCAGGTCGTGGTCGGGCATGTGGGCGCGCCCCCAGTGGGGGAAGGCCGCGCAGGTGGAGATCCAGCGCCACGCCTCTTCCAGGTACCCGCGCTGGCCCGTGAGCCGGTAGGCGAGCGCCAGGTTCGCGGCGGCGGGGCCGAAGTAGGTGATGCTCGCCTCGGGGTGCTCCGTGGGCGGGTTCTGGCGGCGGTACCAGTCGCACTGTTCGTGCAGCCTGCGCCACTGAGCGGCGTGCGTGCCGTTCAGCTCGCCGCGCAGTGAGTCGAGTCGTCCCTCGAGAAGCAGCATGCGTTCTTACGCTCCGATGGGATGGGTGGCGACGGTTCCGTCGGCCAGGTCGATGTGGACGGTCCGTTCGGACAGGCTCACCCGGCGTACGGGGGGCGCCGTCTCGGCGGACTGGTAGACGGAGACGAACACCGCGCGCCGGCCGGTGAGTGACCAGTCGACGCCCTGACGGGTCCGCGCCGGGTCGTCGGCGGGCCCGGGGTGGGCGACCACGGTGAACTCCGCCTGAGGGCGGGAGGCGTGGCAGCCCGTCAGAACAGCGGACTCGCCGTCGCCCCAAATCGTGCGGGCCCGGTCGGGCCCTTGGGCCATGACGTCGAGATCGGTGCCGGGACGCAGCTGGGCGGTGAGCCTGCGCTCGGTGGCGGCGTCGAGGACGAGGATGTCGAGCAGGTAGCGCCGGTCGGCGACGACGCGCCGTGTCGCCGTGACGCCGTCGTACGCCTGCTCGCACCGTCCGGTGGCGCCGTCGAGGACGGCGTCGCAGGGGCGCTGTTCCGTCTCGTCGACCCGGAAGGTGGGGTGGGCCGCCGTGCTCGCGTAGTACGCGCGCAGGTTCCGGTGGGCGTACGGGACCTGTCCGGGGTCCGGTTGCCAGGCGGTGCCGTCGTCCCCGTACAGGTAGAGCGACAGTTTGTCCTGGTGGCCGTGTCCGCCGCCGTGCGGTCCGGCGTCGAGCAGGGCGTGGACGCCCGCGGAGCGGAAGACCGCGAACCCGGCGTCGGGGAAGCTGTGCCGCGGCGCCCTCGCGGGGAGCGGAAAGCCGGCGAACCAGCCCTCGAGGTCGGCAGGGAGCGGGCCGGCCGAGTCGCGTTCGGCGGCCTGGGCGACGGCCTTCAGCGGGGTGCCCGCGAACATCTGCGCAGCGAGCGCGGCCACCTCCCTGATCTCCGCCGCCTGTTCCTTGCGCCGGTAGGGGCCGTCGTGCAGGGCCGGCAGGGTGCCGTCCGGAGCGGCGATGCCCCCGAGCGCCGAGACCATCGAGCCCAGTACGTCCGCGAGGTCGGCGGGCAGCTGCTCCGGGCGGGCGCCACGCAGCGCGAGCAGGTATGCGTGCAGGACGAAGAGGTGGTAATAGGTGCTTGCCTCCCATTCCCAGCCGTCCGGGTGGACCGCTGTCCTCATGTGGGCGGCCAGGCCGTACTCCTGTGCGAGGCCGATCGCGTCGGGTTCCCCGCCGGCGATCAGATCGGCGGCGCAGCGGCAGGAGATCTCCGCGGCGGCCAGCCAGGCGGTGTAGTTCGAACGGGCCTCTCCCTTACGCAGGAGCTCGGCCCGGGCTGCCCCCGCCGCTTCCCGGAGCGCTTCGAGGAAGGGGGCGAGTTCGCCCAGCCGGGGGCCGTCGGGGTCCGCCGCCAGCGTGCGTACCGCGTGGGCGATGTTGACGGCCCAGATGGCCTCGGTCAGCGCCTGGTGGAAGAGGCGTCCGCGCAGCATCCAGTCGTCACCGCCCGTGTGCGTGTCCGGCAGACCGGCGTAGAGCTCCGCGTAGTCCCGCAGCGCCGCCACGGCCTCGCGGCGTTCGTCGGCCGGGCCGGCTGCCAGGTGCCGCAGGTATCGGGCGGCCTCCTGATGCGCCAGCACGGTCCACGCACCCCGTATGGCGTCCGTGTCCAAACGGCAGCCGTACCGGCAGGCGGCACCGCCGACGGGGAAGGCACCGCCGAGGAGGTCGCCATGGTCGAGTTCCACTCCGTGTGCCGGGCAGACATAGGCGTGCCACCACCCGCCGGGCTCCTGCGGGACGGTCAGCGCGGCCATGCGCCGCCGCCGATGTCGAAGGTGGCGCCGGTGACGTATCCGGCCTCGTCCGACGCCAGGTAGACGGCCGTGCCCGCGACGTCCTCCACGGTGCCCGCGCGGCCGATGGGCAGCTTCTCCACGATGCCGCGGCGGGCCTCGGGCGCGGTGAACGTGCCGTGGAAGGCGGTGTCGCCGATGTAGCCGGGAGCAAGGGAGTTGACCGTCACCCCGGAGCCGCCGATCTCCTTGGCCAGCCCCTTGGCGAAGCCGATCACTCCGGCCTTGGCCGCCGCGTAGGCGGTCGCGCCGGGACCGCCGCCGTCGTGGGCGGCCTGCGAGGCCATCAGGATGATCCGTCCCGCGCGCCCGGCGTCCCGCACGTGCGGCAGGGCGGCCCGGCACGTCCGGAAGGCGGAGACGAGATTGACGTCGATCACACTGCGGAAGTGCTCCTCGGTCATGTCCGAGACGGGAACCCGTCCGACCAGATGCCCGGCGTTGGCGACGACGATGTCGAGGCCACCGAGGAAGGCGACGCTCTCGTCGACCAGGCGCTCGACGTCAGTCGCGTCCGTGACGTCCGCGGCGACGGCGGTGGCCTTCCGGCCGAGCGCGCTGATGTCGGCCACGACGCGCTGAGCCGAGTCGGCGGAGCGACCGTAGTGGACGATCACGTCGGCGCCTGCCCGCGCCAGGCCGAGCGCGACGGCCGCGCCGATGCCGTGCCCGGCGCCGGTGACGAGCGCACGGCGCCCCATGAGGTCAAAAGGCATGAGGAGTTCTCCGGTTGGTATGTCGGATCTGATGTGTCGCATTGAGCAACGGGGCTACTTGATGCCGGAGTTGGCGAAGCCCTGCACGAAGTACCGCTGGGCGAGCAGGAAGAGCGCCACCATCGGGACCGTGGCGAGCGTCGTGCCGGCCATCATGTAGGCCCAGGCGTTCTGGTCGGCCTGCTGGAAGGCGGACAGCCCCACCTGGATGACACGCAGGTCGGTGTCGGTTGTGATGATCAGCGGCCACAGGAAGTTGTTCCAGCTGCTCTCGAAGGTGAGCAGGCCGACGGTGGCGATGGCCGGCTTGACCAGGGGTGTCATCACCCGCGCGTAGATGCCGAACTCACCCATGCCGTCGATGCGGGCGGCCTCCTCCAGCTCCCGCGGCAACGAGAGGTAGAACTGCCGGAAGAGGAAGATGGCGAAAGGAGTGAGCGCGCCGGGAATGATCAGACCCCACCACGAGTCGAGCCAGCCGTGGCCGCCCCTGCCCAGATAGTCGTTGCCGCCGAAGAACGGGATGCCCTTGGCGATCAGGTACTGGGGCACGATCTTGGTGTAGGTCGGAATCATCATCGTGGCCAGGACACCCATGAAGACCACGGTGCTGCCCCGGAACGGGATGCGGGCCAGAGCGTATCCGGCCATGGACGCCAGGGCCAGGTTGAGCGCGGTGTGCCCGATCGAGATGAACAGACTGTTGCGGAAGTAGGTGCCGAACGGGGCGTACTCCAGGGCTTCCGGGTAGTTGTCCCAGTCCCAGATCCGGGGCAGCAGCCCCGGGGGGTAGGAGGCGAGGTCGGGGTCGGTCTTGAGCGAGGTGATGATCATCCACAGAAAGGGGATGGCCATCGCCAACGACACAGTGCCGAGCACCAGGTGCAGCGCCACGCGTCGCAGCCGCCGGGCGAGCAGGGGTCTGCTCGCCCACGGGGTCACCGCGGTCGCGGTGCCGGCGGAGAGCTTCTCAGCGGACATCGTCTTCCTTCCCGGTGAGACGTCGGCTGATCAGCATGAGCACCAGCAGGAAGGCGAACAGCACCACGCTCTGAGCGCAGGCCGCACCCATGTTGAACTCCTTGAACGCCGTGCGGTAGATCTCGTACGTCATGACCGTCGTCGAGTTGCCGGGCCCTCCGTCGGGCGTCAGCACGTACAGCTGGTCGAACGCCTGGAAGGAATCGATGATCGACACCACCAGGACGAAGAACGTCGCCGGTTTCAGCAACGGCAGCGTGATGGAGAAGAACTGCCGCACCTGTGAGGCGCCGTCGATCCTCGCCGCCTCGTACACGTCCTCGGGCATGGCCTGCAGGGCGGCCAGATAGATCAGCATCTTGATGCCGATGCCCTTCCAGATGCTCACCACGATCACCGCGGTCAGCGCCCAGTCCGGGTCGGCCAGCCAGACCGGCCCGTCGATGCCGACCCAGCCGAGCATCGTGTTCACGACACCGAGCCGGGGTTCGAACATCCACATCCACACCAGGGCGATCGCCACGGTCGCGGTGACGTGCGGCATGAACACCGCCGTCCGGTACCAGGCCGACCCCCGCATCTTCACGTTGAGCAGGAGCGCCAGGACGACCGCGATCGCCATGGCCACCGGCACGGTGAAGAAGGTGAAGACGACGGTGTGCCAGATGGACGAGTTCCAGGTCGGGTCGCTGAAGATCTCCTGGAAGTTGTCCAGACCGTTGAAGGTGACCGTGCCCGCGAGGATGTCGTAGTCGGTGAACGCCAACGCGAAGGTCGCCACGACCGGGACACCGATCCACCACACGAGATGGATCACCGAGGGCGCCAGCAGCAGGAGGGCCACCCGGCGTCGTTCACGCCCGAACTCGCGCGCGCTCCGGGGCCGTCCACTGCTCGGCTTCGAGGTCGGCGATCTGGTAGATCGATGCACTGCGGGACGCCGACCTGCCGCTTCCACGGTCGAATGACTGGGCACCAGGGTCACGCCCCCTTGGCGATGATGGCCTCGGCCTTCTCGGCCAGCTCCCGCAGGGCGTCGGCCGGGCTGGACTTGCCGAGCAGGGCGCTCTCGAGGGCCGGCTTGAACTCCTCCCGGATCTCCAGCCAAGTCGGCACGCCCCCCTCGGAGAAGGCATGGTCCAGGTTGTCCACCGCGAACGAGACGAGCTTGTTGCTCTTCACGTAGTCGGATTCCGCCGCGCTCAGGACCGCGGGGATGTTCCCGCGCTGCTCGGCCGCCTGCGGCGACACCTTCTCCCCCGACAGGAACTCCACCAGGGCCTTGGCCTGCTCGGGATAGCGCGTCTTCGCCGACAGAGTGGCCAGCGTGCCGCCCTGGAACAGCGCCGGACGCTGCTGGTTCAGCATGAAACCGGCGATCTTGTCCTCGGCGATCAGCTCCGGGGCGCTCTCGGACACCTGCCGCCACATGTCGTTGTGCCCGACCATCATCGCCGCCCGGCCCTGGACGAGAGGCGCGACGACCGCCCCCTTCTGAGTGAAGCCGTAGTCCTCGATCTTCTCCGTGCGGATGATGTCGACCATCCACTGGAGGGCGTCCACGGCCTCGTCCGAGTCGAAGACGGGCTTGCCGTCGGCGAACAGGTCGCCGCCGTGCGCCCACATGAGGGGAAGATAGGTCTGGCGCAGGTCGTTGCTGAGGATGTCCACACCGGCCCGTGTCAGCTTGCCGCCCTCGCGGACGGTCAGCTCCTTGGCCATCTCCTTCAGCTCGGTCAGATCCTTCGGCGGCGCGTCGATTCCCTCCTCGGCCAGGATGTCCTTGCGGTATATGCCCATTCGGGTGTCGAGGAGGATAGGGCGGGCATAGGTCCTGCCCTCATAGATCCCGGGCTGCACCACTCGTGGGTTGTACATGCGGTCCAACTCGGACTGGCTCGTCCCGAGATCGGCGAGTACCCCCTTCTCGACGAAGGGCGGGATCCAGCCGACGCCCATGAGCATGACGTCGTAGGGCTGCCCTCCCACGATCGACGTGGCGAGCTTCTCGTTGAGCTTTCCGTACTCCGTGTAGTCCACCTGGACGCTGACGCCCGGGTGGTCCTTCCTGAAGTCGGCGAGCAGTGAGGTGAGCAGCTTCTGTCCGTCCGCGCGATCGAAGATCGGGGTGAGCAGCCGCAGGGAGGCATCACCACCGCCCTCCTTCTGGGGCGCGGGACCGCCGCAGGCGGACAGGGCGGCGCCTGCCGCGGCGGCGGCGCCCAGTCCGAGGAGTCTTCTTCTGGAGAGGGGCGACGTACGTGGGCGCATAGGGGACTCCCGGCTGAAAGGTACGCACTGGTCGGGTGACGAGCTTGCCTTTTGGCTGGTGCATCGATTTACTGGTGTTTCGATGCACGAGACTAGGAACGGCAGTACGGGCTGTCAACACAGCGGAAACATTTGGTTTCCGATTCACAGGGAGAGAGAGGTCAGTGGCCGGGGTAACGATCTACCAAGTGGCGCAGGAGGCGGGGGTCTCCCCCAGCACGGTCTCCAACCTGCTCAACGGCCGGACCGGCAAGATGCTGCCCGAGACACGGTCACGAGTGGAGTCGGCGATCCGGCGCCTCGGCTACCGTCCCAACCGGGCCGCCCAGCAGCTGCGTACCGGGCGGATCCAGATGCTCGGACTCATCGTGCCGTCGGTGGCCAATCCGTTCTGGGGCACGTTCGCCCGGCATCTGGAGGCCGCGGCACTGGCCGAGGGCTTCTACATGCTCCTGTGCAACAGCGAACGAGACCCGGAGCGAGAGCGGCGCTACGTGGAGGAACTCTGGGGTGACGGCATCGGCGGGGTGGTGCTGTGCTCCTCGCTCCCCTCACTCGACCACGTGAAGCCGACCGTCGAGGCCGGACTCGGGCTCGTGGCTTTCGACCGCACCGCCCAGCCCGGCGATCCGCACCGCGTGGTGAACATCGGGACCGACAACGTTCTCGGCATGCGCCTGGCGACAGAGCACCTGCTGGCCCTCGGACACAGGCAACTGGCCTTCGTGTCCGGCTCGATCGGCAGCGTCAACCGGGCCGAGCGCTACAGCGGGTTCCGCCAGGCCCTCGACGATGCCGGCCTCCCCAGGTCGGCCGGCATCGTGTGGTCGGGAGCCGACACGGTCAACTTCGACGACCAGGACGCGGCCGAACTCGGACGAGTTGCCGCGCTGGAGATCCTCTCGGCGCCCCGCCCGCCCACCGCCATCGTCGCCATCAACGACATGTGCGCACTGGGCGTCATCGCGGGTGCAAGGGAGGCGGGCCTGGTGGTGGGCCGCGACGTCTCCGTGACCGGCTACGACGACATCATGCTCGCCGGCATGGCTATGCCCACGCTCACCACGGTGCGGCAGCCGGTGGAGGAGATGGCGGCCACCGCATTCACCAAACTGCGCCACGTCATGGAAGGTGACAGCGGCGAAAGCGGTCAGTCCATCCTGCACCGTCCCGCCCTGGTGGTCCGCGCCTCGACATCGGCGCCCGCAGCATCCCCAACCATGTAGCCGGAAGGCGCTGTCACCAAGACCGAGCCTGCCGCACTGCGCCGGACCCACGCTCATACGCGCCCGATCGCCCTGCGGAGGGTGGCGCTGCGGAACTGACACGCAAGAACGCCGACAGGCCGGGCCTGGCCGCCTCCGCCACGGTCACCCTTCGAGGGCGCGACCCCCCGGGCCCCGCTGAGGCCTGCCTTGGGTGTGCCGGAGCCGCAGCCGAAGCCCGGCAGGCTCGCACCGGACGACGACCAGGAGGCGACCTCGATTGACCACGGACCCCGGAACCGGTTCCGCCCCCGGCACACGCGGTTCGTTCCGCACCCGGCGGCGCGGAGCCCCTCTGCTGTCTGCGTTGAAGGTGAGGAACTACCGCCTGTTCTTCCTCGGCCAGGTCGTCTCCAACAACGGCACCTGGATGCAACGCATCGCCCAGGACTGGCTGGTCCTCAGCCTCACCGGCTCGTCGACCGCTGTCGGTATCACCACCGCCATGCAGTTCCTGCCCCTGCTGCTCTTCGGCCTGTACGGCGGCGTCCTCGTCGACCGCCTGCACAAGCGCCCCGTACTCCTCGCCACCCAGGTGGCCATGGCCCTCAGCGCCCTGGTGCTCGCCGTCCTCACCCTGACCGGCAGGGTCGACGTTTGGCACGTGTACGCCGCCGCGTTCACCGTGGGCCTCGCAACCGTGTTCGACAACCCGGCACGCCAGTCCTTCCTCTCCGAACTGGTCGGCCCGGAACTGCTGCGGAACGCGGTCGGCCTCAACTCGGCGAACTTCCAGTCCGCCCGGCTGATCGGCCCGGCCCTCGCGGGCCTCCTGATCACGGGGGTCGGCACCGGGTGGGCGTTCCTCCTCAACGGCGTCTCGTTCGCCGCACCACTGGCCTGCATGATGCTGATGCGGCGCCGCGAACTGCACGCCGCCGAGCGGGCCCCGCGCGGAAAGGGGCAGCTGCGCGAAGGCCTGCGCTACGTCGCCGGTCGCCCCGACCTGGCCTGGCCCATCATCCTGGTCGGCTTCTTCGGAACCTTCGCCCTCAACTTCCCCGTCCACCTCACTGCCTTCGCCGACGACGTCTTTCACAGCGGTGCGGGTACCTATAGCCTTCTCAACACTCTGGTCGCGGCGGGGTCCCTGGCAGGCGCACTGCTCGCCGCCCGGCACGAGGGAGGGCGGCGGCGACTGCCCTTCTTCGCCGCGCTGGCCTTCGGGGCGCTGGCGACCGTGGCAGCCGTGGCACCGACCCTGTGGAGCTTCGCGCTGCTCATGGTCCCCATGGGCCTGTTCGCCATGGTCGTCAACGTCACCACCAACGCCACCATGCAGACCTCAACCGCCCCAACCTTTCGAGGCCGGGTCACCGCGCTCTACATGATGGTCCTCCTCGGTGGGGCACCTCTCGGCGCTCCGGTGGTCGGCTTCATCACCGACACGTACGGCGCCCGGTCCGGCCTTGCCGCGGCGGGCGCGGCGGCCGCCCTCACCGCCACGGCGACCGGCCTCCTTCTGGTCAGGGCAGGCGGCCATCGATTCACTGTCGGCTGGGGCAACCACGTCCCACGGATACGAGTCGTGCCCCGAGGGGCCGGCAGAAGCACCGGGCCTCGCGCGTGACCGCAGTCCGCCCCGGCGGGGCGGATACCAGCCGGATCGCCTTCCGCCATGCCCTGGGCCTCACCGTCCTGGCGTAAGGCGTCCGCATGGGTGCCGTGCTGGACGGGCAGCCCGTAGCGCTGTTCGTAGTCGGTGAGCCGGTCCACCTGGAGCCCCGCATCCCGGTGGGTCCCACTGGCACGGGTCCGTCCAGACGTCGCGCAGGTCCTCATCGGCCCTCTCCTCGCTCGCCGCATCCCCGCCCGGCGCCGCCTCCCCGTCCAGGATCACGAAGTCGAGGCCGCGCCGGCGCAGGTGGTAGCCGGCGGCGAGTCCCGCCTGGCCGCCACCGACCACCACCACATGCGTGTGCTGCGTCACGGTGCGGTCGTCACCGCGTCGGCGGTGAACTTCCTTCGCCAAGCGAGCGCTACGTACACCAGGCCGATCAGGACCGGGACTTCGATGAGCGGTCCGACGACGCCCGACAGGGCCTGGCCGGAGGTGACACCGAAGGTGGCGATGGCGACCGCGATGGCCAGCTCGAAGTTGTTGCCCGCCGCGGTGAAGGCGAGGGTCGTGGTGCGGTCATAGGCCAGGCCCAGGCTCTTGCCGAGGAGGAAGGTCCCGAAGAACATGACTGCGAAGTACACCAGCAGCGGCAGCGCGATCCGGGCGACGTCCAGCGGCTGGGAGGTGATCGTCTTCCCCTGGAGGGCGAAGAGGATGACGATCGTGAACAGCAGCCCGTACAGCGCCCACGGGCCGATTCTCGGCAGGAACTTCGCCTCGTAGTCGGCGCGGCCCAGCTTCTGCTCGCCGATGCGGCGGGTGAGGAAGCCGGCCAGCAGCGGGACACCGAGGAAGATGACGACGTTCAGGGCGATGTGCCAGACGGAGACGTCCAGCCCCTGGCCGTCTCCGAGGTTCATCCAGCGGGGTAGCAGATCGAGGTAGAACCAGCCCAACAGGCCGAACGCAAGGACCTGGAAGACGCTGTTGAGGGCGACCAGGACGGCGGCGGCCTCGCGGTCGCCGCAGGCGAGGTCGTTCCAGATGATGACCATGGCGATGCACCGGGCGAGGCCGACGATGATCAGGCCGGTGCGGTACTCGGGCAGGTCCGGCAGGAAGATCCACGCCAGGGCGAACATCACGGCAGGGCCGACGACCCAGTTGATGACCAGCGAGGAGACCATCAGCTTCTTGTCGCCGGTCACGCGGTCGAGCCGGTCGTAGCGGACCTTGGCCAGGACCGGGTACATCATCACGAGCAGGCCGAGCGCGATCGGCAGGGAGATGCCGCCGATCTCCATCTTCGCGAGCGCGTCGTTCATGCCCGGGATGACCCGGCCCAGGCCCAGGCCGACGGTCATGGCGAGCAGGATCCACACCGCGAGGTAGCGGTCGAGGGTGGAGAGCTTCTTGACGATCGAGTCGTCCTTACCGCCAGTCGGAGCGGAGGCGGTGGTGGGCTCGGTGGAGGTCACGGGCAGGCCCTCTTGTTCGCTGCGGCGGTGCGGGCGGAGACTGCGAGCTCGGCGAACTGCTCGGACAGCCCGGCCAGGACCTCGGGCTTGAGCTTGTAGTAGGTGAAGCGACCGCAGGGCTCGGTCTCCACGATCCCGGCCTCGCGCAGCACCTTCATGTGGTTGGACAGGTTGGTCTGCTTGGCTCCGGTCTCCTCGACCAGGTGCGTCGTGCAGAGCGTCTCGCGCGCCAGCAGGGTCACGATTCGAAGGCGGAGCGGATCGCCCAGCACCCGGATCACATCAGGATCGACTGAAGTCAGCATGCGCTGATACTCTCACATCATCGCCCGCTGATACCAGCGGGGGCTGAAGTCATTGGCGGCTGCGTTCCGCCATGCGACGAAAGAGAACGATCACCATGGCCGACAAGCCGTCCGTCCTGTTCGTCTGCGTCCACAACGCCGGCCGCTCCCAGATGGCCGCCGCGTGGCTCACCCACCTGGCCGGCGACCGCGTCGAGGTCCGCTCCGCCGGCTCCAACCCCGGCGACCAGGTCAACCCGGCTGCCGTCGAGGCCATGACCGAGGTCGGCATCGACATCTCCCAGGAGACGCCGAAAATCCTCACCATCGACGCGGTCCGCGAGTCGGACGTGTGCATCACCATGGGCTGCGGCGACACCTGCCCCGTCTTCCCCGGCAAGCGCTACCTCGACTGGAAGCTGGAGGACCCGGCCGGCCAGGGCGTCGAGGCCGTCCGTCCGATCCGTGACCAGATCAAGACCCTGGTGGAGGACCTGATCGCCGAGATCGCCCCGGTGAAGCCGGAGGCGACGGCGTGAGCGGGATACACGAGGTCGTCATCATCGGCTCCGGCCCCGCCGGCTACACCGCCGCCCTCTACACCGCCCGCGCCCAGCTGAGGCCCCTGCTGTTCGGCAGCTCCGTCTTCGTCGGCGGCTCGCTGACGACCACCACCGAGGTGGAGAACTTCCCCGGCTTTCCCGAGGGCGTCGACGGCCCCGTACTGATGCAGAACATGCGTGCCCAGTCCGAGAAGTTCGGCGCCGAGATGATCGACGACGACATCACGGCCGTCGACCTCAGCCGCGACATCAAGCTCCTCACCGACTCCGCCGGCATCGTCCACCGCGCGAAGACGGTGATCATCGCCACCGGTTCCGGCTACCGCAAACTCGGCCTGCCGAACGAGGACGAGCTCTCCGGGCGAGGTGTCTCCTGGTGCGCGACCTGCGACGGATTCTTCTTCCGCGACCGCGACATCGTTGTGGTCGGCGGCGGCGACACCGCCATGGAGGAAGCGACGTTCCTCACACGCTTCGCCCGCTCGGTCACCGTTGTCCACCGCCGCTCCACCCTGCGCGCCTCCAAGGTCATGCGGGACCGGGCATTCGCGGACGACAAGATCTCCTTCGCCTTCGACAGCGAGATCGCCGAGGTCAAGGAGGCGAACGGCATGCTCGGCGGCGTCGTCCTGCGCGACGTCTTCACCGGTGCCACCCGCGAACTGGACGTGACGGGCCTGTTCATCGCGATCGGCCACGACCCGCGCACGGAACTGTTCAAGGGGCAGCTGGATCTCGACGGCGAGGGCTACATCAAGGTGGACTCCCCGTCGACGTGTACGAGCCTGCCCGGGGTGTTCGCGGCCGGCGACGTCGTCGACCACACCTACCGCCAGGCCGTCACCGCCGCCGGAACCGGTGCGGCCGCAGCCCTGGACGCCGAGCGATACCTCGCCGCCCGCGGCGCGGCCGAGACTGCGCCGGCGACCGCCGAGAACGAGCCGGCGACCGCAGCCGTCCTCATGTGAGCGGTACGTGCACGCGGGGACGTCCGGAAGCGGGACTGCTGCTGCTCCGTGGTGTGACTGCCGCCGGCGCCAGTGGCCAGTGAGATGTGGGCTGGCCGTCGCGCTGGAATGCGCTTGTGACACAGGGGCGGGATCGTCCCTGCCGCGCGCGGGTCCATGCGTGATCAGCAAGCTGTCACTGGAGGTCTGTGGGCCGACGGAAACGGACGCGTTGTGGCAGCGTGTCGTGTCCTGGCTGTGCGAGTACGCCCCGGTCGGTCACCGTGCTCTGGGGGTGAAAGCTGCGGCAGATTTCCTAGTCATTCATGGTCACTTCTAGTCACGTATGTTGGATAGTTTCGGGGTGTGAAGCTGTCGGAGTGGGCGAGTCAGCAGGGCGTGAGCTACCAGACCGCCTGGCGGTGGGTAAAGAGCGGCAAGATGCCCGTTCCCGTCCGCCAGGCGCCGTCAGGCACGTGGCTGGTCGATGAGGCCGCTGCCGAGCCGGCCGGCCGGGTGGTGGCGTACTGCCGTGTGTCGTCCGCCGACCAGAAAGCGGACCTGGAGCGGCAGACGGCCCGGGTGACGGCCGGTGCGAACGGGGTGGGCCTGCTGGTCGCGGAGGTCGTGGCCGAGGTCGGGTCGGGGCTGAACGGGCGGCGGCGCAAGCTGCACCGGCTGCTGTCCGACCCGTCCGCCGCGGTGATCGTGGTCGAGCACCGTGACCGGCCGGCCCGGTTCGGTGTCGAGCACCTCGAGGCCGCGCTGTCCGCGTCCGGTCGGCGCCTGGTCGTCCTCGACCCCACCGAGACCACCGACAACCTGGTGCGCGACATCACCGAGGTCCTGACGTCGATGTGTGCCCGCCTGTACGGGCGGCGCGCGACGAAGACCCGGGCCACCCGCGCGGTGGCCGTGGCGACCGCCGAGGACGAGGACGCCGGATGAAGAAGTTCCAGGCGCAGCCCGGGTTCGTGGTGCAGGCGTTCCGGTTCGCGCTGGACCCGAACGCCGCCCAGGAGGCTGCGCTGCACTCGCACTGCGGTGCCGCGCGGGCCGCGTACAACTGGGCCGTCGGCTGGGTGACCGCCTCGTGGTGGCAGCGTAAGGCCGAGGAGTCCTACGGCGTCCCTGCCGCTGGTCTGACGGAGTGGCGGCCGTGGTCGCAGCCCTCGCTCCGCAAGGCGTTCAACCAGGCCAAGCACACCGATCCGCGGTTCGCCTCCTGGTGGGAGGAGAACTCCAAGGAGGCGTACACCACCGGCCTGGCAGGCGCGGCAGCCGCGTTCGACAACTACGCGAAGTCCAAGCAGGGCAAGCGCAAGGGCGCCCGCATGGGTGCGCCGCGGTTCAAGTCGAAGCGGAAGGCGCGTCTGGCCTGCCGGTTCACCACCGGCACGATCCGCACCCACGAGCCCACCGTGAAGCTCCTCGCCCGCGTCCAGGCCGGTTCGGCGCGGATCCTGTCCGCGACCGTCCGCCACGAACGCGGGCGCTGGTTCGTGGCCTTCCAGGCCGAGGTGAAACGCGACCTGGTCCGCGTGGCACGCCCCGGGACGGCCGTCGGCATCGACCTCGGTGTGAAGACCCTCGCCGTGATGGCCGACAGCACCGGCGAGATCCGCACCGTCGACAACCCGAGGCATCTGGACGCGGCGCTGAGGCAGTTGCGCCGCACGTCCCGTGTCGTCTCCCGCCGCCAGGGCCCGGACCGCAGGACCGGCCGCAAGCCGTCGAAGCGGTGGGAGAAGGCCAACACCCACCGCAACCGCGTCCACCACCGGGTGGCGAACCTCCGCGAGGACGCCCTCCACAAGCTGACGACCGCCGTCGCCGCCGAGTACGGCACGGTCGTCGTGGAGGACCTGAACGTCGCCGGGATGCTCCGTAACCGGCGCCTGGCCCGCCGCGTCGCCGACGCCGGGTTCGGCGAGATCCGCCGCCAGCTCGCCTACAAGACCAGCCAGCGCCACGCCACCCGCCTCGTCGCGGCCGACCGCTGGTACCCCTCATCGAAGACCTGCTCCGGGTGCGGCGCGGTGAAAGCAAAGCTGCCGCTGCACGTCCGGACGTACGAATGCGACGCCTGCCATCTGGTCATCGACCGGGACGACAACGCCGCGCTCAACCTCGCCGCGCTCGCGGCAGCCTGCACCACTGGTACCGGAGTGGCCGGAGACCAGGACACCGCCCCGGCGGTGTCGAAGCCTCGTGGAGCCGACCGTAAGACCCGCACCACCCGCCCCCGCCGCAAGGCGGAGGCGGGGCGGGCAGGTGGCGCGACCCTGCCGCACCAGCGGCAGGAAGAAGCGAGAGACCGTCCTCAAGCCGAGCCCCTGACGCTCTGGTGATGTGACGGACCTCCCGGGCCAAAATGCCCGGGATGCTGAGATCTGACTACGGTCTCGGCAACGGCATGGCAGCACATGTGGGACTCCCTGCGCCTGTTCTCCCCGGCCGAGCACTCCTCGCTGCCCGGCCGCCTCATGCCCGCCCAGACGGGCGAGATCCACCCGGGCGCCGGACATGTGGTGGACTACCTCACCGACTACGAGAAGGGCTACGACCTGCCCGTCCGGCACGGCACCCGCGTGCACGCCGTACGCCGCGACGCGGACCGGCTTCTGGTCGAGGCGGACACCGGCATCTGGCGGGCGAAGGCGGTCATCAGCGCGACCGGCAGCTGGTCGCGGCCGTTCCTGCCCGCCGTCCCTGGCCGATCCGTCTTCACGGGTCGGCAGTTGCACACGGTGAACTACCGCTGTCCCACCGACTTCGCCGGGCAGCGCGTCCTGGTGGTGGGCGGCGGCAACTCCGGAGCCCAGATCGCCGCCGACCTCACCCTCGACGGCTGTGTCGGGGTGACGTGGGTGGCGCAGCGCCCGCCGCGGTTCCTCCCCGACGACATCGACGGCCGGGCCCTGTTCGATGTCGCCACCGCCCGCCGCCGCGCTCTGGACGCCGGCCGTGCCGACACCGGCGGGGTCGCCTCCCTCGGCGACATCGTGGCCGTGCCGCCCGTCCGCGCCGCCCGCGACGCAGGACTCCTCACCGCGAAGCCGATGTTCGCCCAGCTCACCGCAACCGGTGTCCGTTGGGCGGACGGCAGCCAGAGCGAGGCGGACGCGGTGATCTGGTGCACCGGCTTCCGCCCGGCCCTGGCCCACCTCGCCCCGCTGAACCTGCGGGGTCCGCGCGGCCACATTGCCACCGAGGGCACGCGGGCGCTGGGTGAGCCGCGGCTGCACCTGCTCGGTTACGGCGACTGGACCGGCCCGGCCTCGGCCACCCTCATCGGCGTCGGCCGCCCGGCCCGCGACGCCGCCCGCGCGATCACCCAGCTGACCTGACCGGTCAGGTGACGGTGGGACTGCGGCGCTCGACGAGGGCGACGTCGCGCCAGACACCGTGATGGCGCCCGATCCGTTCCCGCGTGCCGATGACACGGAAGCCGGCCCGCTGGTGAACGGTGAGGCTGGCGGTGTTCTCGGGGAAGATCCCCGACTGGATCGTCCAGATCCCCGCGCGTTCAGTGGAATCCACCAGCGCACGCAGCAGGGCGGAGGCGATGCCGCGGCCGCGGGCGGCCCGGTGGACGTAGACGGAGTGCTCGACCACACCCGCGTACGCACACCGGTCGGATACCCGGCTCGCGGCCACCCAGCCCAGCACGGTCCCGTCCGCGTCGAGGGCGGCGAAGCGGTGCCCGGGCAGCTTCGCCGCATCGAACTCTTCCCAGGTCGGTGCGAAGGTCTCGAAAGTGGCGTTGCCCTCGTCGATCCCCGCCTGGTAGATGGCCAGTACCTGCCCCGCGTGCTCCGGCGCCAGCGGCACGATCACCGCGTCGGCAGCTCCGCCCACCACGACGTCCATCTCCCCGTCCCGGTCAGGCCGCAGCCGGCAGGGCCAGCAGCTTGCCCATCGCCACCAGCACCGACGGCTCGACCCGGTAGTACACCCAGGTGCCGCGCCGCTCGGAGGTGAGTAGCCCGGCCTCCTTCAACTTCTTCAGATGATGGGACACCGTGGGCTGGGACACGCCGACGTCGGAGATGTCGCACACGCATGCCTCCCCGCCCTCGTGCGAGGCTACGGCGGAGAACAGTCGCAGGCGGACCGGGTCACCGAGCGCCTTGAACATCCGCGCGGCCGACTCGGCCTCCTCTGCGGTCATCGGGCGCTCGGACAACGGCGGGCAGCACGGCACCACACCCTGACCGTCAGGTTCGAGCAGCGGCAGTGCCTTGGCATTCGACATGCGTCTATGTTGACACACGTCGAACCAGTGAGGGAGGCCCGTCACCGGCCGGCGAGACGAGTGGCCAGGCATCGGGCGATCCGCTCCGCGTCCCGGCCGAGGGCGCGCGGAGCGGCGAAGTTCACCGGGCCGCGGGGGCGAGCGTGATGTGTGCGGCCTCTGCGAGTTCGGCGGCGATGTGCACCGCGGAGTTCCCGGCCCCGCCCACGACCGCCCGGCGGCCGGCCAACGGGGCCGGACTGCGACAGTCGGCGGCGTGGCGCACCTGCCCTGCGAACTCCTCAGGGCCCGCCCGGCAGAGCGGGCGGGTGCGGGTCTCCGGACATCCCGGAGGCCGCCACGGCGGCCCGCACGGTCGACCGCCCGCCATCTCCAGGAGTGGCGCGGCCGCCATCCCGCCGCGCCGTCGGACGCCTCCGGACCGGCGGCCGCAGCCCGCGGCGCAGCGCGTGGGCGGCGGCGGGCCGGACCGACAACCGCCGATCACGGTGACGTCGATGCATTCCATCAGCGAACCCCTTCATTTCGATGAATGTCTATGTTGACGCTCATCGATACAGGTGTCATGCTGGGCCGTGCAGTCCATCGACAGATGTCGAAACACGCAAGGAGTCGCCGTGAACGCGCCCGCCACCACCGAGCTGCCCGTCGTCGTGATCGGGGCCGGACCCGCCGGTCTCGCAGCCGCCGCCCACCTCATCGACCAGAACATCGAACCCCTGGTCCTGGAAGCCGGACGCACCGCCGGCGCCGCGGTGCGCGAGTGGTCGCACGTGCGGCTCTTCTCCACCTGGGGCGAGGTCGTCGACCCCGCCGCCGAGAAGCTGCTGGCCCCCACCGGCTGGACGAGGCCGGACCCGGCCACCTACCCCTCCGGCGGTGACTGGGCCGACTTCTACCTGCAGCCGCTGGCCGACGTCCTCGGCGACCGCGTCCGCACCGGCGCCACCGTCACCGGCGTCTCCCGCACCGGCCGTGACCGGATCGTGGACACCGACCGCGAGACCCAGCCGTTCGTCGTGCACGTCGCCCACACCGACGGCCGCGAGGAGCGCCTCTTCGCCCGCGCCGTCATCGACGCCTCCGGTACCTGGGCCACGCCGTCCCCGGCCGGCGGCAGCGGGCTGCCCGCGCTCGGCGAGAAGGCCGCCGCGGACCGGATCACCTACCGCGTCCCGGACCTCAAGGACCCCGGCGTCCGGGCCCGGCACGCGGGCAAGCGCACCGCCGTGATCGGCTCGGGCGCCTCCGCGTTCACCGCCCTCGCCTACCTGGCCGACCTCGCCAAGTCCGACGACGGCTCGGGCACGAAGGGCGTGTGGATCCTGCGACGGGGTATCTCGGGCTCGACCTTCGGCGGCGGCGAAGCCGACCAGCTCCCGGCACGCGGCGCCCTGGGACTGGCGGCCAAGGCGGCCGTAGACGAGGGCCACGCGGACGCGGTCACGGGCTTTCGCACCGAGACGATCGAGCGTGACAGCGACGGCCGCCTCGTCCTGGTCGGCGAGGACGGCCGCCGCTTGGACCCCGTCGACGAGGTCATCGTGCTGACCGGCTTCCGCCCCGATCTGTCCTTCCTGGACGAACTCCGCCTCGGACTGGACGAGCGCCTCCAGGCCCCGGTCGAGCTGGCGCCATTGATCGACCCCAACCAGCACTCCTGCGGCACCGTCTACCCCCACGGCCACCGCGAGCTCTCCCACCCCGAGCGGGGCGTGTACCTGGTCGGCATCAAGTCCTACGGCCGCGCCCCGACATTCCTGGCGATGACCGGCTACGAGCAGGTCCGCTCCGTCGCCGCGGCGATCGCCGGTGACCTCGAGTCCGCCGACCGCGTGGACCTGACCCTGCCCGAGACGGGAGTCTGCGGCGGCGCCGGCCTGTTCGACGCCCCCGACGCCGCTGAGGCTGACGGCGGTGGCTGCTGCGCGCCCGCGCCGCAGCTCGTCCCGCTCGGTACTCCCGCCGCGGTCGGCGCGGCAGCCGAGAAGGCCCCGGCGGGCGGCTGCTGCAGCTCGTGACCGACCTCGGTACCCGCGACGGGAACGCGACCGGAACAGGGGACCGGTCGCGGCCCCGCGCCGCCCTGCCCGCCCTCTGCGCCACGCAGATCGTGAGCTGGGGCACCGTCTACTACGCGTTCCCCGTCCTCAACCCCCAGATCAACACCACGACGGGATGGCCGACCGGGGCGACCACCGCGGCGTTCTCTCTCGCCCTCGTCATCTCCGCCCTCGCCGGAATCCGCGTCGGCCGCATCCTCGACCAGCGCGGCCCCCGCGCCGTCATGACCATCGGCTCCCTGCTCGCCGCCATCAGCCTGCTGATCGTGTCTGCAGCCCCCAACCTGGCGATTTTCACCGCCGGTTGGATGCTCGCCGGATGTGCGATGGCGGCCACCTTCTACCAGCCCGCGTTCGCTGCCCTCACCCGCTGGTGGGCCCCCGACCACGTCCGCGCCCTGACCATCGTCACCCTCGCCGGCGGACTCGCCTCCACTGTCTTCGCACCCTTGACTGCGGCCCTCGCCGACCACCTGTCCTGGCGCCACACCTACCTCGTGCTCGCCGCCGTCCTCGCCGCCGTCACCATCCCCGCCCACGCCCTGGCCCTGCGCGCACCATGGCCCGACGCCCCCACCAGCCCGGCGCACAAGGCCGAAGGCGCTCAAGGCGTCGGGCGCAGCAGGCCGTTCGTGCTGCTCGCCGCCGCCTTCACCCTGTCCGGCTTCGTGATGTACGCCGTCGTCGTCGCGCTCGTCCCGCTCCTGCTGGAACGCGGATACACCACCAGCCAGGCCGCCTGGGCCCTCGGCATCGGCGGCGCCGGACAGACCCTCGGCCGCACCATGTACGCAGCCCTTGCACGCCACACCACCGCAACAGCCCGCACGACAATCCTGATTGCGCTCGGCGGACTGACCACCGCCGCCTTCGCGGCCGCGCCCGGCCCGTTCGCCCTTCTCATAGCCGTGTCACTCGTGGCCGGCATGGTCCGCGGCAACCTCACCCTCCTCCAGGCCACCGCCATCACCGACCGCTGGGGCACCGCCCACTACGGTCGCCTCTCCAGCCTCCTCGCAGCACCGGCCCACACAGCAGCAGCCCTCGCACCGTTCGCCGGCGCCGCCCTGGCCGTGCCACTCGGCGGCTACGAGCCACTGTTCTTCCTCCTGGCCCTCGTCTCCACAGCCGCCGCGTTCATCGCACCATGGACCCACACACCCGCCGCACGCCGCCGCCTCCCACTGGTCTGACCTGCGCGTCATACCCGGCATAGCTGAACCCCCCGCTGGCGTGCCCAGCCCGGCGACGACGGGTCAACGAGTCTGTCCAGACACTGTTTTCGGGCCTGTGCCCGCTGGTCATGGACGACGTGATCGATGAGGGTGAGCGGATCGTGGTGCGGGCGCGGACACCGCGCGACACGGCGCCGTGTCCGGTGTGCGGGGTGTCGTCGGGGCGGGTGCACGGCTACCACTCGCGGACTGTGCCTGACGTGCCGGTCGACGGGAGGCGGGTGGAGGTCCGTGCACGAGCGACCTATGCTGAGGCGGTCCGGCGCGCCCTGCCTGACGCGGTGCAGGTCGTGGACCGGTGGCATGTGTGGCACAACCGGTGCGAAGCCGCTCCGAGCGAGGTCAAGGCGCACAGCACCTGTCGGGGCACCTTGCCGGACGCGCCCATCTTGACGGGCCTCGCGCCCAGACAACCCTGGAACGCCGGCACCAGGTCCACGGGCTGCTCGACCAGGGCGACGGCTTGCTCAAGAGCGCCTGCCGTCTCCAACTCGCCCTGAACCCCGTCAAACGCTCCGCGCGAGCCGATGGCCCCGGCGTCCCCGTCAACCACTTCCTCGAAGAGATCAAAGCCCTGGGCTTCACGGGCTGCCTGAACCTCCCGCGCAAGTACGTCAACCAGGGCCGCGCGGACGCCGACCGCAGCCGTATCTCCCCGCACACGTTCGCCCGGATGCTGCTGACCAGGCCCGACAACCTCAAGGCCGAGCAACGCGAGCTCCTGGCCAAGCACACAACCGTCTGCCGCGAGATGACCCAACTGGCCCCCAAAATAAGGGACTTCGCCCAGCTCCTCACGCCACACGCCGACAACGCCGACTCGCTCACACGCTGGATCACCCAAGTCCGAGCAGCCGACCCGCCCCATCTACATGCCTTCACCCGGCCTGGACCGGGACGCCGACGCCGTGATCGCCGGACTCACGCTTCCATACAGCAAAACGGCCCCACCGAGCGCGTCAAACACCAAGACCAAGCGGATCACACGCCAGTTGCAAGGACGACCGGGCTTCACCCTGCTTCGGCACCGCATCCTCCTCGGATGGCGGCACGCTCCGTCAGCACCGAATGCGAGACAGGGCCGTTGGCTGGACAGACCCGCCCCGGGCCACCCTCTCACCGCCGACCCGCCCCATACCAGCAGGACGCCAAAAGCGCAGCAGAGGCACTCCGTGCGTAAGGCCGGATCGGCCAGCGTGAGCCAGTCCTGCCCTCCGGCCACCCTGGGCAATCCGGAACATCATCCGGCGCCCTCGATCATACGGAGGCGGAGCACGAGCCCGTCCAAAGCCACAGCCACACGCTACGCCGACGTCGGGCTGGGACATCCCGACGTCCGTCGTCGATCCAGGGGCGGCAGCATCCGGTGATCTCGTACCTGCGGATGTCAGCGAAAACCATCGGTGCCGGCCCGGTGACGGCCGACAGGGGTTGCCGGCCGACGGCCGCATCATCAGCTGCCCTATCCTGTGGCCGGGACAGGTTCAACATCGCGAGACCAATCGGGTACCCCCGAAACCCCAAGGGGTCTGGCCTTCCCGCTACGCACTCCACTCCCCCAGGGGCCCGACCGGAACCAACAGGCACCGCGCCTCAGCTGGAACCGCAGGAACATCTTGGGACCCGATTCCACAAGAAGGAACAGACGGATGCCCGCAAGACGCTTCTGGGGACTCATCGTCCTGTCCGTGACCACTGTCTTCTCTGTCATCGGCTACTACCTCAACGACCACAGCCCGAGCGGCCCCTGGGGCCTCGCGGGCCTGACCTGCGGCCTGATCACGGTCATCGCGATCCACCGGCTCCAGAAGAAGTAGAAGAACCGCCGTACCGCCACCCAGGGTTCCCGACCGGCCCACGGCGCACCAGCGGTGTCGAGAGGTTGACAGCAGCTCAGTGACGGCCCGGACGCCGGCGCACCAACTGCCGTCCTGCCGTGATGGCGAACCGGAGGCAGGCAGTCCTGGAATACCGCGAACCTGCCGTCCACCTCTGCGCGGATGCAGGTATCGGGTATCACCACGTCAGGCATCAGGTCTCCCGCCGTGGCCTCTCGCTCAGGCTAGGTCTGTCAACTGCCGGGCGGCCACCTGCTCACGCAGGTGCAGGGCACGGCGCCGGGGACGCGGCACTGGGGCGGGATCGTTCACCCGTCGAGCCCAACGAAGCCAATCGCGCGTTGCATTGCCGTGATCGCCGTTTCTACGCTGATCGCGCTCTGCCGGCGGCGGACCAGGGCGCCGCGAAAGAGACCAGCGCGGATACCGGCATTTAAGTCAAGGCGGGTGGGTTTATGTGGGCGATGATCCTCAAAGAGTTCCTCGAGCTGCGCCGGGACAAGCGGACGATGGCGATGATCATCGTGTTGCCGCTGGTGCTGCTGGTCATCTTCGGCTACGCCGCGAACTTCCAGGTCAACGACGTGCCCACCCGGGTCTACGGACCGACGGCGCAAGCTGTGGCAGCACAGCTGAAGGCGCCGTTCGACGTCAAGGAGGTCGACCCATCGGGCACCAGGGAGGAGGCGACCGACGCGCTGCGTGCGCAGGACGCCGGAGCGGTGGTGCTCACCGACGAGACGGGCAAGTCCTCGACGGTGCTGATCGACGGGTCGAGCCAGTTCTCCGCCCAGGCCGCCTCCTCCGCTGCTCTGGCGACGGGCGGCGCCCTCAAGCCGGACATCCTGTTCAACCCGGATCTCAAGACGTCGTGGGTGATGGTCCCTGCCCTGATCGGCATGATCATGGCGTTCATCGGAACGATCGTCACCGCGATCGGGCTGGTGCGCGAGCGTCAGGCCGGGACGCTGGAGCAGCTGGCGGTGATGCCGTTCAAGGCCTCCGACGTGATCGTCGGGAAGATCGCCCCGTACTTCGTGCTCGCTGCCGTGGACATGGTGCTGGTGACCGTGCTGGGCTGCCTGCTGTTCGGAGTACCCTTCGCCGGCAACATCCTGGTACTGGCCCTGGGGGCCGTGCTGTTCCTCTTCACCGTCCTGGGCATCGGCGTGCTCATCTCCTCCGTGTCCCAGAACCAGGGCCAGGCCATGCAGATGGCCCTGCTGACCCTCATGCCCCAGATCCTGCTCTCGGGCATGATCTTCCCGCTCGCGGCGATGGCCGCCGGGGTCCGCTGGATCGGCTACATCTTCCCGCTCACGTACTTCAACATGATCTCCAACGGCGTCATGCTCCGTGACGCCCCGCTCAACTCCCTCGCCCTGCCCCTGGGGGTCCTGGCGGGCATGTCGATCCTGGTCTTCTCCGCCGCCGTGCTCCGCTTCCGACGCGACCTGGCCCCCGCCGCCCCCAAACCGACCGCCCGCAAGACCGTCCCCGCCGGGAGCGTCCGATGAGCCCCGACACCGCAGGCACATCCGCAGCCGACACACACCAGTGGGGCGCATTCGACGTCACCGTCACCTTCGGTGCCACCACCGCCCTGGACCACGTGACCCTGGCCGCCGTCCCCGGACAGGTCGCCGCCGTCGTCGGCGGAGACGGAGCCGGCAAGACGACCCTGCTGCGCATCCTGGTCAACCGGGTCCGCCCCGCCACCGGACACGTCCAGGCACCCGCCACCGTCGACTGCGGATTCATGCCCACCGGCGCCTCAGGCGTCTGGCAGGACCTCACCGTGGACGAGAACATCGCCTTCGTCGCCGCCGCCCACCACCTCACCGGCACACGCCTTGCCGAACGCCGCGAACAGTTGCTGAACGCCGCAGGCCTGGACCAGGCCACCGACCGGCTCGCCGGGGCGCTGTCGGGCGGCATGCGCCAGAAACTCGCCTTCTGCCTGGCCATCCTGCACCGCCCCCGCCTCCTCGTCCTGGACGAACCCAGCACCGGCGTCGACCCCGTCTCCCGCGTCGACCTGTGGCGCCTGATCTCCCGCGCGGCCGCCGACGGCGCCGCCGTCGTCATGGCCACCACCTACCTCGACGAAGCCGAACGCGCCTCCACCTGCCTGGTCCTGGACCAGGGCCGCGCCCTGACCACCGGCACCCCCGCCGAAGTCCTCGCGCACTCCCCCGGCACCCTCACCACGGGCACCGCTCCGGCCGGACCGGCAGACCTTTCCTGGCGTCGCGGACGGGCGACCCGTTCCTGGCACCCGGGCCCCGCCCGCCCCGGCGAACAGCCGTTCCCCGCAGACATGGAGGACACGGTGATCGCCCTCACCCTCGCCGCCCGGCAGGAGACCTGACATGGCCGAGATCCTCGTCAGCTCCGACACCGTCACCAAGCGCTACGGTGCCTTCACGGCCGTCGACAGCGTCACCATGGACGTGGGCCCCGGTGAGATCGTCGGCCTGCTCGGCGCCAACGGTGCCGGCAAGACCACTCTCATCCGCATCCTGCTCGGCCTGACCGTGCCCACCGAAGGCTCCGTCACCGCCTTCGGCCGCACCCCCGACCGCACCACCCGCGGCCGCCTCGGCTACGTCCCCCAGGGCCTCGGCCTGTGGCAGACCCTCACCGTCGCCGAGAACATCGCCTTCGCCTCCGCCGCCTTCGAAGCCGAACCCCCCGTCCTCGACCCCGCCCTGGCCGCGGTCGAACACCGCCTCGTCGGAGAGATCGGCCTCGGCCTGCAACGCCAGCTCGCCTTCGCCATCGCGCTGGGCCACCACCCCGAACTCCTGGTCCTGGACGAACCCACCTCCGGCGTCGACCCCCTCTCACGCGCCCGCCTGTGGGACGCCGTCCACCAACAGGCCGAATCCGACACCGGAGTCCTGGTCACCACCCACTACATGCAAGAAGCCCAGCAGTGCGACCGGCTCATCCTCATGTCCCACGGAAACGCTGCGGCGCCTGTGATCAGGGGCGAAGTGCAGTCCGGAGGCGAAGGCGTCTTGGGCGTGGTCGATGAGGCCGGAGTTGCCGGTCTTGGCGCCGCCGATGTTCGCGGCCTGCCCAGACTCGGCACCAACACCCACCACAAAGGGTCCGCCAGTAGACCGACGGCCCCTTGCGCGGGGGCGAGCCCAAAGACTCCCCGGTGTTTCGAGAGATCCTCGGCTTCCCTTATGTCCCCGCCTGCCGTGGCGCGTTGCTCATCGGATCTCCTTCGTGGATGGCTTCAGCCCGGGGTGGGGGTACCTCCCGCTTGCGGGTGTCGGCGTACAAGTGAACGTGGCCCCGGCAAGATTTCCGTGAAGCCGGGGTGTGCCACCGTGTGCCGGTGACACTCCGTCACCGATAGCGGCATTGTCGGCGAGTGTGATGACCTCGTACGGATCATGTCTCCGCACCTGGATGCGGTGCGGGTGGAGCGGGTGTGGGTGGCGGGCGGCGTGGTCCGTGTTGCGGCCTGTACCAGCGAGTTGACGGTGAGGTGTCCGGACTGCGGTCGTGGTTCTGCGCGGGTGCACAGCCGCTATGTCCGCACGCTGGCCGACTTACCTGTCAGCGGGCGCCCGGTGCAGATCGGGCTGGCAGTGCGGCGATTGTTCTGCGACGGCCCGGGCTGTGCTCGGCGGACGTTTGCTGAGCAGGTCGAAGGGCTGACGGCGCGCTACCAGCGCCGCAGTCCGCTGCTGCAGCACCTGGTGGTGATGGCCGGGGTATTGCTCGCCGGTCGCGGCGGGGCTCGGCTGCTGCAGATCCTGCAGGTGCCGCTGTCGCGGACAAGTGTGCTGTTCCACTTGATGCGTATCCCGCTGCCGGCGGCACCGACTCCGCGGGTGCTGGGCGTGGACGACTTCGCCCTGTACGCAGACGTTTACGGCACCCTGCTCGTGGATGCTGACACGCGGCTGCCGATCGATCTGTGGGCCGGACGCGACGCCGAGCAGCTGGCCGCCTGGCTGCGGACGCACCCCGGAGTCGAGGTGGTCTGCCGGGACGGCTCTTTGGTCTACCGGCAGGGCATTGCCGATGGCGCCCCGGATGCGGTGCAGGTCAGCGACCGTTTTCACCTCTGGCAGGGGCTGTCGAAACGGGTCTCGGACATCGCCGCCGCCCACCGCAATTGCCTGCCCGCCGCCGTCCCCGAACCCGAACCGGCCCCACCACCGCCGACGGACCGGTCCGAGACGCCCGATACTCCCGCCCGCCGTCACGCCAAGCAGCTGTTCGAAGCGGTGCACGCAGTCTCTGAATCCGGCCGCTCGCTCAGCGCCATGGCCCGCGAGCTGGGACTGAACCGACGAACCGTAGCCAAATATGCACGTGCTACCTGCTGGCAGGAGTGCGTACGGCGTCTCCCGCCCCGCCGGTCCACGAGCCTCGACCCGTATCTGGACTATCTGCGTCAACGCTGGGAGGAGGGCGAGCACACCGCGACGGTGCTGCACCAGGAGATCGTCGCCAAGGGCTACTTGGGCCACTACCAGCGGGTCAAGATGGCCATCGCGCCACTGCGTCGCGGTCTGCCGATCGACACACCAGGCGAGCGGCCGCCCTCGCCCCGCCAGGTCGCCCGGTGGATCACCACCGCCACGACCCGACGCAGCCCGCACACGACCGAGGCACTTCGTCGGCTGTTCGCTCACTGCCCGGAACTGGACCGAACTCACGACTTGGTACGGCAGTTCGCGGCCATGCTCGACGCCCGCGACGCCGCCCCTCTGCCGGGCTGGCTGGAGCAACTCGCGGCCTCCCGCCTCCCAGCCCTGACCGGCCTGGCCAAGGCTCTCCGCGAGGACCAGCCTGCGGTCGTGCAGGGGATCACCACCCCGTTCAACTCCGGTGTGAACGAAGGCCGGATCACAGACCTGAAGCTCCAGAAGAGAATCATGGCGGGCCAAGCGGGAGTTCCGCTCCTTCGCCACCGCGTCATCCTCATGGCCCACCTCCGACGCCGCTACCGGTGACGGAGCGTCACCGGCGCACGGTGGCACACCCCGGCTTCACGGAAATCTTGCCGGGGCCACATTCAGAAGTACGCGGACAGCGGGGGAGAACCGAAGCTCCTGCGGAGCAGGGGGAGGAAGAGCCGGTTCACCGCCAGGGCGGCATTGACCCCCGACTGCCCGCGACCTGCCACAAAATGACGGGCCAAGTCGCTGCCGCAACCGGTCCGGGGTCACTCGCAGGCGATACTGACCGCGCCCTTCCAGGCGATTCAGCGAGACGCCCCTCGTCGTCGGTGCCGTCCTTCGGGCGGGGGCACCCGGAACATCGCCCGCCGTAGCCGACCGGGCAGAAGGGCCCGCCCGGCCATGACCAGCCCGATGCCCAGCAGGGCGCCTCCGACGGCGACGCAGCCGGCAGACAGCCAGCCGATCCTGTTCTCATCGGCCCAGGCGCCGACGGTCGCGGCAACGAGGAATCCCAGCACACATGTGGCGCTGATGAGGACATACCACCAACGAGAGAGCACAGGTTCACCCGTTGCCAAGACCGTAGTCAGGTCTCAGCATTCCGGGTATTTCGGCCCGGAAGGTCCGTCACATCACCAAAGCGTGAGGGCTTCGGCTTGAGTACGGTCTCTCGCTTCCGTCTGCCGCTGGTGCGGCAGGGTTGCGCCACCTGCCCGCCCCGCCTCCGCCTTGCGGCGGGGGCGGGTGGCGCGGGTCTTACGGTCGGCTCCACGAGGCTTCGACACCACCACGGTGGTGTCCTGGTCTCCGGCCACTCCGGTACCAGTTGCTGCTGCCGCCGCGAGGGCGGCGAGGTTGAGCGCGGCGTTGTCGTCCCGGTCGGTGACCAGACCGCAGACGTCGCATTCATAGGTCCGCATGTGCAGCGGCAGCTTGGCTTTCACCGCGCCGCACGCGGAACAGGTCTTGGAAGAGGGGTACCAGCGGTCGGCCACGACGAGGCGGGTGGCGTGGCGCTGGCGGGTCTTGTAGGTGAGCTGGCGGCGGATCTCCCCGAATCCGGCGTCGGCGATCCGGGGGGCCAGGCGCCGGTTCTTCACCATGCCGGCGACGTTGAGGTCCTCGACCACGACCGTGCCGTACTCGGCGGCCACGCTCGTGGTGAGCTTGTGCAGCGCGTCTTCGCGGAGATTCGCCACCCGGTGATGCACTTTGTTCCGCTGGGCGTTGGCCTTCTCCCAGCGGCGGGACGGCTTGCGCCCGGTCCTGCGGTCGGGGCCCTGGCGGCGGGAGACGATCCGGGATGCGTGGCGCAGCTGCTTGCGGGCGGCGTCGTAGTGCCCGGGATTCACGACGGTGCGGATCTCACCCGTCGAGTCGGCCATGACGGCGAGGGTCTTCACACCGAGGTCGATGCCGACCGCCACATCCGGGCGCGCCACACGCTCCAGGTCGCGCTTGACCTCGACCTGGAAGGAGGCGAACCAGCGCCCGCGTTCGTGGCGGACGGTCGCGGACAGGATCCGTGCGGTCTGGGCCTGGATACAGGCAAGGAGGCTGCCGGTGGGTTCGTGGGTGCGGATCGTGCCCAGCCTCGGCAGCGTCACCTGCCGGCCGTCCGTGTCCACGCGGATCGTGCCGGTGGTGAACCGGCAGGCCAGACGCGCCTTCCGCTTCGGCTTGAACCGGGGCGCGCCCATGCGCTTGCCGCGCCGCTTGCCGTTCTTCGACTTGGCGTAGTTGTCGAACGCGGCCGACGCGTTCGCGAGGCCGGTGTTGTATGCCTCCTTGGAGTTCTCCTCCCACCAGGGGGCGAACCTGGGGTCGGTGTGCTTTGCGGCGTTGAAGGCCTTGCGCAGCGAGGGCAGCGACCATGGCCGCCACTCGGTCAGCGACTCCTCGGGGATCCCGTAGGTCTCCTCCGCGCGGCGCTGCCACCACGACGCCGTCACCCAGCCGACAGCCCAGTTGTACGCGGCCCGCGCGGCACCGCAGTGCGAACGCAGCGCGGCCTCCTGGGAGGCGTTCGGGTCCAGGGCGAACCGGAACGCCTGCACCACGAACCCGGGCTGCGGCTGGAACTTGTTCACCCCGCGTCCTCGCCGGTTGCCACAGCCACCGCGCGAGCGGCCCGGTTCTTCGCCGCCCGCCGCCCATACAGGCGCGCGCACATCGACGTGAGGACTTCGGTGATGTCCCCTACGAGGTCATCGGCGGTCTCGGTGGGGTCGAGGACGACCAGACGCCGCCCGGACGCCGACAGGACCGCTTCGAGGTGCTCGACACCGAACCGGGCCAATCGGTCGCGGTGCTCGACCACGACCACAGCGGCGGACGGGTCGGACAACACCCGGTGCAGCTTCCGGCGCCGGCCGTTCAGCCCGGAACCGACCTCGGTAACAACCTCGGCCACGGCCAGGCCGAGCCCGTTCGCTCCGGCCACGACCCGGACCGCCTGCCCGTCAAGGTCCGCTTTCTGGTCGGCGGACGAGACACGGCAGTACGCGACCACCCGCCCCGCCTCCACGGTGGCAGCCGGAGCGGGCTCATTGACCAGCCACGTCCCGGACGGCGCCTGACGGACCGGGACGGGCATCTTCCCGTCCTTCACCCACCGCCAAGCGGTCTGGTAGCTCACGCCCTGCTGACGGGCCCACTCCGAAAGCTTCACCAGGCCAACGTACGCGAAACAGCCGACTAGATATGACTATCAATGACTAGAAAATGTGCAGCAGCTCTCACCCCTGCACGTGCCGCGAACAGGACCGCCTGGCAGCGGTCCCTCGCTGTCCGCGCTGAGTTGCCCGGCGTCGGCGCAGCCAGTCACCGATCTCCCCGATGCCGACCAGGAACGCGGAGGAGGCGGCGCAGCCCGTGAGGGAAGAGCTCTGGCCGGCAGCGTGCCCAAGGAGCCACAGAGCCAGGGCCAACAGCAGCCACCAGGCCGTGAGGGACCAAGCATGCCTGACGAGGCGGGTATGGCCGGTCATCGAGTGACCACCCCGGCCCGTTGGGTGGTGACGATCATTACGATGCATCCCGAGAGCGTCACCAGCGTCACCAGCATCGCCAGGCTCGAGGCGGCCAAGGTGATCAAGGGCGGGGCGCCGACCAATCGAGGAACGGCGTTGAGCGGCGCAGCAGCGTAGAAGGCGAGAAGCGCCAGGCCGCGCGGCCGCATCGGAGCCAGACGCGGACGCAGCCGCTGTGGAATGCGGCCGGTGAGCAGCGCGACGCCAGCGGGCAACAGAGTGGCAGAGAAGACGGACAGGCCTATCCATTGCCAGTGCATGGGAACCAGGGCTCCTGTCGCGGGTGAGAGTGGTCACCTGCGGCGGAGCGCGGTGAGTACGAAGACGCCGAGGACAAGTAGGCCCAGGCCGAGTACAAGGACGGGGAGGCCAGGACCGGGCAGCACGTAGAACGCAGCCCCTGCAAAAGAAAGCAGGACTCCTACAATCACCAACGCGATGGCGGTTGTCCGCATGGCAGCATGAGTCATGACGGTGAGTCCTCCGGGCAACGTCGGCGAATGGGCACACAGCCCCTCAAGACGCCGACCAGACTTCCCGGCACGCCCACGCTCGACTTGACGCGTTCGCCACAGACTATCTTCCGCAGCCACCCCTGCCCAGCCCCCCGCCTTCCCTCACCCGCCGCTCACCAGCCCTGCGCCCGCCGGACTGCCACGCGACCAGAATCCGGCGCAACCTCGGATTCTGCCTTCTCGCCCGTTCGACGGGAGCGTGGAGGCCGCGAAATGGCGAGTTGAGGTCCACAGCCCGGACCATGTGCATGAAATCGACGGCGTCTACTGCGACCAGGTCCCCACGGATAGGCGCCGGCGAATGTACATGAGGGGCGGGCCAGACCACTGCAAAGGGTGCACGGATCTGTGGCCGTGGTGGCGGCTCTTGCCGACGTCCGGGCCCAGCAAGACGCCTGTCTCGTCGTACTCCGTCAAGCCGTCCTCCCGAACGAGGTCCTGCTCGACACGGTCTGCGGCGGAGTCTGCTGGGACCCGTTGTTGTTCAGCGCCGAGGAGACGGCGTTCATGAACTGGTTCCCGCTCGCCAAGCGCCAACTCGACTTCGGCGAGGCGGACATCCGCACCGACCCCGACTCCGGCACCTTCTCCGCGCGACTGCTCGTCCTGGCCCCGACCGCCGACGGGGAGCGCATAGAAGGTGTCAACGGCAGGTGGCTCTCCCGCCAGGGCATACTGCTCACCTCGGTCGCCCTGCGGCGGACCACAGGACAGTAGCCGTCCCACATCGTCTGTCAGGGCACGACGGTCGTGTGCGGCCCGGCACTCCGGCTCGCGCGGTGGAGCCGCCATCGCGGTCGGCCGCGCCCGCTGTCACGGCTCCCCGCAACGGCGATCGGGAGACTGCAGGTCTCGGCCGTGCCGTCCGGAACGTTGCCGGCGGCCACCGCGTGCGGCCGCCTCGGCCGTCCGGTCCCGCTGCGGTCACCTGAAGGGGTGGCAACGACGCCGTGTGACGGCGGCATGGGCCGTTTCCGTGCCGCTTCGCTGAAACCGTGAACCCCATAGCCAAGGCACCGAGACTCTGCCGACGGAACGCCCGGCGGCACCGTGTTCCCGCCCGAAATGGAGTTCTTGTGCGTCGTCGCAGAGCCGCCGTGCTCACCGCCCTTCTGGCCTCTCTCGTGGTGGGTGCCGCGTATCCGGAGACCACCGGTGAATCGTCGCCGGGACACGGCACGCTGATTCAGCACGGTGTCGTGCGCAGCGGCAGTCGGCCCATTGCCGCCGCCGAGGTGACACTGCTCCAGGCCGGGGACCACCCCGGTGCAGGCGCCCGGCCGCTGGCCCGCACACGCAGCGACGCCCACGGTCGCTTCAGCCTCTCCTACCGCGGTCGGCACAACCCGGATGCCGTGCTGTATCTGACCGCGGACGCGGGACCGGTCGGCCACGGGCACCCCCGGGCCGCCCGCCGCGTGCGGCCGGTCCGGCTGGTCGCGATGCTCGGCACAGGCCGCCGTACCGGCAAGGTGGTGCTCAACGAGCGCACCACCGTCGCGGCGGGGTTCGCGATGGCGCAGTTCACCCGTGGAGGAGAGGTTGCCGGACGCAGTCCCGGGCTGCAGAACGCCGCAGCCGTCTCCCACAACCTGGCCGACATCACCAGCGGCACGGCTGCCAGAATGCTCACCACCGCCCCCAACGGCAGCCAGACATCCACCCTGCGCGCCTTCAACACCCTGGCGGACATCCTGTCCGGCTGCACCGCGGGACAGACCTGCGGCACGCTCTTCGACCTGGCCGGACATCCCGGGGCGCCCGCGCCCCGGGAGACCTTCCAGACCGTCGCGGACATCGCCCGGCTGCCCGGCAACCACGTCAGCGAACTGTTCGCGCTGGCCGACGGCCGCGACATCTACCGGCCCAGGCTGACGGCGGCCCCCGACGCCTGGACCCTCGCCCTGCGCTATGTGGGCAACGGCCACGAACTGGACGGACCGGGCAACGTCGCCTTCGACGCGGAGGGCACCGCCTGGATCGGCAACAACTACGTGTTCAACGCCGATCCCCGGCAGCCCGTCTGCGGTTCCCGCATCCTGTCCCGGCTGACTCCCACCGGCCACGACGTCCCCGGCGCGCCCTACCGAGGCGGCGGCCTCTACGGCGTGGGCTTCGGCACCACCATCGACCCCAAGGGCCATGTATGGGCTGCCAACTTCGGCTTCCAGGGCACCGGCTGCCCCCTGGACGCCAGCCGCCTGTACCGCAGCGTCTCGGAGTTCACCGCCGACGGCCGGCCCCTCTCACCGCCCCAGGGCTGGCGGCAGGGCGACATCGTCCAGCCGCAGGGCATCGTGTCGGACCGTCAGGGCAACATCTGGGTCGCCAACTGCGGCGGCAGAAGCGTGACCCGGATCCCCGAGGGGAACCCGCGGCGGGCCCGGAGCATCGCACCCGGCGGCGACAGCCTGATCAAGCCGTTCGGCGTCACCGTGGACACCCGGGGACGCGCCTGGGTGACCGGCAACGGAAGCGACAGCGTCATGCTGCTGTCGCCGCAAGGCACACCCCTGCGCTCGATCACCGGCGGCGGGATCAAACGCCCCATGGGCATCGCCTCCGACAGCCTGGGCAACGTCTGGGTCGCCAACGGCGGCGCGGTGGTCGCACCCTGTGAGGGCACCACGCCCGCCATGGTCGCCGAGGCGATCAAGGACATCGTCACCCGGCACGTCGACGCGTCCGTCACCATGGTCCGTCCCGACGGCACCACCCCCGCCAAACCGTTCGTCAACGACGGACTGTTCCTGCCCTGGGGCATCGCCGTCGACGGCAACGACACCGTCTGGGTGGCGAACTTCGGCGGCCACCGCCTGGCCAACCTGTGCGGGGCCCGCCACTCCGCCTGCCCACCCGGACTCCGCACGGGCGACCCGATCTCACCGGCCGACACCGGCTACACCAGCGACGGACTGCACCGCAACACCGCCGTCCAGATCGATCCCTCCGGCAACGTCTGGCTGACCAACAACTGGCGGACCGTACCGCTGCAGACCAACCCCGGCGGTCACGAGATGGTCGTGTTCATCGGACTCGCCGCTCCCGTGCGCACCCCACTGCTCGGACCGCCGCAACACCTCTGACAGCAGGAGCCCGGGAGCTGAACTGCCCAATGCCCGATCGGCGTCGGCTCCCGGCGCCGCTATTGACCACCACGGCTGACCTCCCGGTCCTGCCGGGCAGTACCGCACAACTCTGCCCGGGCCCGGCCGTACAGACCCAGGAAGCCAGCTGGCGGAGGGTGTCCCGGCCCTTGGTTTCAGGGCACCCGCACCAGGAGTCCGCTGGAAGGCGAGGGTCCAGGGGCTGCGGTGATCCGTGCCCGCAGGCCGGGGTACGGGACCTGCACGGCTGCCGCCCCCTGGTACTGAACGCGCCCTCGCGGGAGACGGTGGAGTAGCCGGCCGGAAGGTTCGGCAGGCGGGTCAATGCCCCGTCGCGGGCCCGAGAACAGTGGAGTCTCGTGGTTCACGTCCTCGACCACCGCGGTAGCCCCTCTACCAGGTGGTGCGTCCCTACGCGGCCCCAGAGCCCGGACGGCGACCCCGTCGGCGGCGTAAACGCAGAGGTAGCCAGTGCCCCGGGGCTGCCGGATGCCTGGGCGACTGCAGCTGAGTGTCTTCCGCCGCGCAGTGCACGCCCTGAAACATGTCCAGGACCGCCACCCGCTGGGGAAGAAGGCCCCACTCACCGTCATCACAGCGCTCACGCTGCCGACGCTTCTCGTCTCCAGCGTGCTGGCCCTGATCCTCACCGGTGACACGGACTGCACCGCCGGCCGGATCACGAGAGCGGACGGCGCCGTCACGGCGTGGAGCATCCTGAAGAGGCCGCTGCCGGCCTGCCTGGCCACCTGGTCCTGGTGCTGTTCCGCTTCGGCCGGGCCACCGCCTACGGCCTGCGACACCCGCCCGAGCCCTTGTCCGACCGGTCGGACAAGGGCTCGTGGGCACCGAACTCCCTCCGCCCGTTGCAGCACCATCGGCGCGGTGGACCCGGTACTGTCGTACTGCCCTGATGCCCCGGCGCGGACTGCAGAAAGCCCCTCGACGAACGAGCCGAGCGCCCGGCACCCAGCCGCACACCGGCCGGCCGAAGGAGCCGTATGCGCCCGTGGTTTCGCCGAATACCGACCGTCCTCGGGTACTCCGCCGCTGTCCTGGCCGTCGCCGCCGTGTCCATGTGGCTGTCAGTGCGCGTGACCCCCCTGCAGACGGCCACCCCGGCCGGCCAGACCGTGCATGTGGGCGCGGCCTCACCGGACCTGAGCCTGTCCGGGCCGGGGGAACTGGACCTCTTCGGCCAGGTGATCCCCACCCGGCCCCACTTCGAGGGACCCATCCGTCCACGGCTGAAACTGACCAACATCGCCCTGAACGCCCAGGCAAGGGCTCTCACCCAACCGGGAGGCGCCCAGGCCGCCGGAGCCGACCTGAGCCGGCAGCTCACCTCCGCCTGGACGCGCTACCTGCTGTGGGAAACACTCATCGCCGCGGGATTCGCGGCGATGATCGCTGTGACCGTGGCGAGCATCCGCCGCTCAAGCCGCACGACGACGCTGTGGACGCTCTGCATCGCCGTCGCAGGCGTGTGCGCCGTCAACGCCCTCGGCGTCTACCTCCTCGCCTCCGCCACCCCCCAGGTACTGCGGCAGGTTCGCGGCATCGAGGATCTGGTGGGACCGAGCACACCCACACCCGTGCGGGCCATCGGCGCGCCCGCCCGGCCGGGGGTGCAGGCCGTGGTCCTCGGAGACTCGACCGCCGCCGCGATCGGCAACGCCCCCCTGGACAATCCCACCGCCGCCGACAAGGCATGCGGACGCAGCAAGGACGCCTACGCGGTGTATCTCGCCGCCGCCAACAACTGGAACACCCTCAATCTGGCCTGCAGCGGCGCCACCATCCGCGAGGGCCTGCTCGGATCCCAGCAACGCGGCACCACCCGGGTGCCGCCCCAGTTCTCGGCCGCGATGGGGGCCACCAAAGCCTCGGTGATCATCGTCAGTATCGGCGCCAACGACATCCACTGGTCCACGCTGACCGCGCTCTGCGCCGCGGCGGACGCCTGCGACGACCGGGCGTCCACCGCCTACTTCCAGCAGCAGATCGCCGGATTCACCACCGCCTACTACGATCTGCTCGGCAGTCTCGCCGCGCTGCCCCAGCACCCCCGGGTACTGATCAACGAGTACTACAACCCCTTCGGCGAGAACGTCGACTGTCTCAAGGACCAGGGCATCACCACCGCCAAGGCCAAGGTCCTCGAATCCCGCCTGGAGGAACTCAACTCCGTACTGCGTCAGGGCGCGCAGACCTTCAACTTCACTGCCGTCCCTCAGCACTTCGACGGCCACCGCCTCTGCAGCGACCAGCCCTTCGTACAGGGACCGGACGCGAACGCGCCCCTGCACCCCAACGCCGCGGGTGAACTCGCCATCGCCCTCGCCGACCAGCAGGCGCTCTCACGCGCCCCCGCACCCACGCCCACAGCGCAGCACACACCGTAAGCCACCACCGCGCGCACCACCCGTACCGCCCTTACCACCGCTGCCCGCCGGGCCGTCAGCGCGCGGCACGACCCGAGCCGGAGGGAGAGAGTCCGCGATCCGCGATCCCCTCCCTGGGGCCGACGGGTTATTGCCAATTCCGGTCAGGCTTGGGAGGATCCGAGCGACCACTCATGGGGATACCGCGCGGCCACGGTCCCGCGGTCGGCGGCGGCGCATGCCGCAGACAGAGGGCACCCGCCGTGTTCCGCACCTATCTGCTGCCGGTCCAGGCAGCAGTGACACTGTTCCCCCTGATCACCATGCTGATCATGGTGCCCGCCGCTGTCCACGGCTATCGCCGTCGCGGCCGGGCCGGCGGCTGGCCGGTTGTCGTCTTCTACAGTTTCGTGTTCTACCTGCTCGCGGCCCTGCTGCAGACCGTCATGCCGCTGCCCGCCCGCACCAGTGCCTTCTGCTCCACCTCCCGCTACGCGCAGAGCCCGCAGCTCGAACCCTTCGACTTCTACACCCGCGTCGCTTCCGCGTCCGGCGGTGACTGGTCGGTGAGCACCCTGGCCGGCCTGGCCGTGACCTGGACCACCGTGCTCAACGCGGTGCTGCTCCTGCCACTCGGCGTCTACCTGCGCTACTACCTGCGCCTCAGACTGCTCCCCGCGACCGCTCTGGCCTTCGCCACCTCCCTGTTCTTCGAAACGACCCAGTACACGGGCCTGTGGTTCGTCTACGCCTGCCCCTACCGGCAGTTCAACGTGGACGATCTGATCCTCAACACCGCCGGCGCGGTCCTGGGCTGGCTCGTCGCCGGGCCGCTCACCCGGTTGCTCCCCGCCAACGACCCGGACCACGAGCGCGCCCGCTACGGCGGGCGCGTCACCTTCACCCGCCGCCTACTCGCCTTTGTCACCAATCTGGCCGGGTGGCTGATCACATGGACCCTGATGACCGGCCTCCTGGCAGTGGCCACCGACGTGTCCACAGGACGCCGCTACGCGTTCGTCCTCGGCAGCGCCCTCGGCCTGCTCTGGTTCTGGCTGGTGCCCGCCTTCACCGCTTCCAGCCCGGGCAAACGGGCCGTACGGCTGCGCATCGTACGTCCGGACGGCAGCCGCGCCGGGTTCGTCCGCATCACCGTGCGCACCTGGGTGGCGTACGCTCCGCTCGCCCTGATCTGGCTCTCGGCCGCCCAGTACACCCGCGACGCCCTGCTCCCCGCCCCCGCCGGTCCGCTCGTCCCGTACGCGGCCGCGCTCGCCGCCGCCGTCCTGTGGGGCTGGACCCCGCTGTCAGCCCTGCTGCGCCGCGACAGCCCCCCGCTGCACGAACGCTGGTCCGACACGGTCAACCACGCCGTCGAAGAACCCTCACGCGACCCCGTCCTCAGCGCACCGCCGATCCCCTGGCCGTCCGTTCTCACAGCGGGACCCGAAGACGTGCCCGCCCCGGTCCCGGCCAAGCACTCCCCGCCCGGACACAGCGCGGCAGGGGATCATCACAGCGACCTGACCAGCGCACCTCTCGGCGGTGACGCCGGCGACCCGGCTTGATCGAAGCAGCCGGCACCGACTGGCACGAAGTCCTTGCGAGACCGGTCACGCCGAGCCGCGCGCCTCGTCCGTCGGCGCCCGGGCACGTCCCTCGGGACTCGGCCGTCCGGCACCGAGGGGCACACGTAAGAAGGCCAGGCGCTGCCCTGGGAGGCCGTGACGAGTCTCGGCCACCATGCCGTGATGATCCGCGACGAAACGGCGCTCCGGGGACCACCACCAGGACCAGACCCGAGAGCCGTCCCGCCGAACAGCTCCGCAGATCACGGGCAGCCCGGCGGACGGCGTGCCCGTGGCCTCTGCCCAGCCGTCTCTCGTGGGAGAGTCCGAGGCGGTGGCGAGCTGACCGGCCCGCATCGCCACGCTGCTTCTTCCCTTCGAGTCGGGTGGGCCCGAGCGATGGTCAGGAGCGGCGGGTGCCGTCTGGGTCCCGAGACTGCCATCGGCCTCCCGCCGTGAGGCAGGAGGCCGATGACGGCTGGGCTCGGTGGCGGTCAGTGGCTGGCGGCGAGTTCGCCGCTGAGCTTGCCGTGCAGGTGGGCGCTGGGGTCGTTCAGGCCGGTGATCTCCACGGCCTTGCCGCGCTGGGCGTACTTGGTCTCGATGGCGTCGAGGGCGGCGACGGAGGAGGCGTCCCAGATATGGGCGGCGGACAGGTCGATGACCACCTTGTTCGGGTCACCCGCGTAGTCGAACTGGCCGACGAGATCGTTGGAGGAGGCGAAGAACAGCTCGCCGGTCACCCGGTAGACCACGGTGGTGTTGTCGGGGTCGGTGACGGACGTGACCTCGGCGAGGTGGGCGACCCGCCTGGCGAAGATGACCATGGCCGTGATCGAGCCGACGACGACGCCGACGGCCAGGTTGTGGGTGGCCACGACACACGCGACGGTGATCACCATGACGGCGATCTCGCCGGCCGGCATCCGCTTGAGGGTCTTGGGTGCGATGGAGTGCCAGTCGAAGGTGGCGAACGACACCATGATCATGACGGCTACCAGGGCGGCCATAGGGATGTCGGAGACGACCGGGCCGAAGACGATGCACAGCACCATCAGCAACGCGCCCGCGAGGAAGGTCGACAGGCGGGTGCGGGCGCCGGAGACCTTTACGTTGATCATCGTCTGGCCGATCATGGCGCAGCCGCCCATGCCGCCAAAGAACCCGGTGACGATGTTGGCGATGCCCTGGCCGATCGACTCGCGGGTTTTGTTGGAGTGGGTGTCGGTGATGTCATCGACGAGCTTCGCGGTCATCAGCGACTCCATCAGGCCGACCAGCGCCATCGCGAACGCGTACGGGGCGATCGTCGTCAGCGTGTCAAGCGTGAACGGCACGTCGGGCAGACCCGGCACGGGCAGGGAGGACGGCAGGGCGCCCTTGTCGCCCACCGTCGGTACCGCGATGGCCGCACCGACGGTGATGACGGTCAGGATGACGATGGACACGAGCGGGGCGGGGATCACCGTGGTGATCTTCGGGAAGAACACCATCAGCGCCAGGCCGCCGATGATCAGCGGATACACCGCCCAGGGGACGTCGGTCAGCTCGGGGACCTGGGCCATGAAGATCAGGATGGCGAGGGCGTTGACGAAACCGACCATCACGCTGCGGGGGATGAACCGCATCAGCTTCGCCACCCCGAGCGCGCCCAGCACGACCTGGAAGATGCCGGCGAGGATGACGGCGGCAACCAGGTAGCCCAGGCCGTGCTCCCGGTTGAGCGGGGCGATGACGAGGGCGACGGCCCCAGTGGCGGCAGAGATCATCGCTCGGCGTCCGCCGACGACGGAAATGACGACGGCCATGGTGAAGGATGCGAACAGGCCGACCGCAGGATCGACGCCGGCGATGACCGAGAAGGAGATCGCCTCGGGGATCAGCGCCAGGGCGACGACCAGGCCCGCGAGGACCTCGGTGCGCCAGACCTTCGGATCGGTCAGCCAGTCGGGCTTCAGGCCGCGCAGGCGCGCGGCCTGGGACACAGCGGTAGCGGAAGACAAGAGTTCGGGAACCTGTCGTGCTCGGGCACACCCTGCGGCAGCCGGGGACGTGCGGGAGGACGCGGAGGGGCCGGGCCGGCACCCCGCGGACGGCCCCGTCAGCGCGGAGCCGGAAGACCAGAGAGAACGGAGCAGGCAGGCGCGAGGGCGCCGGGCTCACCATCGGGTCGAAGCGTCACGGCGGGCAGGCGGCGGCGCCGGGCGTCATGGGCTCGCGCACGCGCATCTCCTGAAAGAATTTGGAACTTCGCCGGGGGCGACATCGGCCCCGACACGGCAGCTGCTGGAGCAGCAGTGCGCCCCTCCAGCATCAGCAACTCTACCCTAACGTTAGAGTAGGCATGGGCGGGTCCCGGCCGGGGCGACCGCTGTGACGGACAGAGCCAGGAGCGGAGACGTGGACGGCAAGCACATGCAGATCGGCGAGGTCGCCGCGCGCACCGAGCTGTCCCTGCGCACCATCCGGCACTACGAGGAGACCGGTTTGGTCGTCCCCTCCGCACGCTCTCAGGGCGGCTTCCGCCTCTACACCGACAATGACGTTGCCCGTCTCATGGTCATCCGCCGGATGAAGCCGCTCGGCTTCACCCTGGACCAGATGCGTGACCTGCTGGACGCCACCGACCGCCTCGACGCCCGCGGTGAGCCCGGCCAGGACGAGCGCGAGGCGCTTCTGGAGCGCGTGCGCGAGTACGAGAAGGCCGCAGCCGAGCAGGTGGAGAAGCTGCGGATCCAGCTTGCCCGCGCCGAGGACTTCGCCGCCACGCTCCGCGCCCGGCTGCCCGAGAACGAGCCGGCCCGCAACTGATCGCCGAGCGCCGACAGAACCCGCCCTTCCCCTCTGCCTTCGCACTCGACGGCCAAGTCCAGCACGACAGCCCCCTCGGAATCCGCACGTGGGCACCGCGAAGAAGCGGCTCAGGGGTGGCCCCGGCGCATTTACGGCAAGGCGTGCGCTCCCTCAGCTTTTTGCCCTTCATTCCCAGGACTCCTGCCTAGCGAGTCCGGCAGCATGTCCGCAAGTGACCGTCGCGTAGGCTGCTACAGCTCGTGGGGGCCGAGCCACTGCGGCGCGGACGGCAGCAGCTGAGGAGCCTGTCCGTCGAGGTCAGCAGCGCAGGCTCCGAGACCCGCGGGCCGCGGGGCCGCGAGGCCGCGCGACACACGTGGCTTGATGGCGGTCTGGCCAAGGTCAGCACCGTGTTGACTTCGTCCCCCTCCTGAAGGAGGCGGATCCCTACAGCTCGCGCTGTAGGGGTTGAGGAGGGGAACCAGCGGTCGACCGCGATCACGTCGCGGCCGTACCAGCCGGCCTTGTACTCCAGCAGGCTCCGGAAGTCGCCCCACGCGGCATCACGGTACGGCCCGCCCGCCGACGCGTGGTGGTGGGTCAGACGTTGACGCCGAAGTCGGAGGCGATGCCCGCCAGGCCGGAGGCGTAGCCCTGACCGACCGCACGGAACTTCCATTCCGTGCCATTGCGATACAGCTCGCCGAAGACCATCGCGGTCTCGGTGGCGGCGTCCTCGGAGAGGTCGTAGCGGGCCAGTTCGGCGCCGCCCGCCTGGTTGACGACGCGGATGTAGGCGTTGCGGACCTGGCCGAAGCTCTGGCCACGGTTCTCGGCGTCGTGGATGGAGACGGGGAAGACGATCCGGGCGACGTCGGCGGGGACCGTGGTCAAGTTGACCTTGATGGCCTCGTCGTCACCTTCACCTTCACCGGTGAGGTTGTCGCCGGTGTGCTCCACCGATCCGTCAGGGCTCGTCAAGTTGTTGAAGAAGACGAAGTGCTGGTCGGAAGCCACCTTGCCGGACTCAGTGACCAGCAGAGCGGAGGCATCGAGGTCGTAATCGGTGCCCGTGGTCGTGCGGACATCCCATCCGAGGCCGACCAGGACGGCCGTCAGGCCCGGCGCCTCCTTGCTCAGCGAGACATTGCCGCCCTTGGAGAGGCTCACACCCATGTCGCATCCCTTTCCATGTCCGAGGGCCGGGCGTAGGGGCCCGGACCACTGAGTGACTGAACTTGAAATCTACAGCACTGTAGAAGTTGTTGGGCTGACCGTCCATGTGCCCCCTCCCTGTGCCGCCCGGCGTGGCGGTTCGCCGCACTGTGTCGTGATGCCACCCGGCGGCCCTCTACCTTCACACCGCCGGAGTCAAACATCTACAACGGCGTAGAAGATGGTGGGGGCAGAGGGCATCGTGAACATGTGCGAGGGCGCGCTTGTGCTCCTCGTGCCGGCAGCGACGGAACGGGAGTGGCAGGTGGATGAGAAGCATGGTGGACCCCCGCTGCGTGAGCGCCCCCGCAGAGGCCCGGGCGAACTGGAGGCTCGTGTGCTGGCCGTCCTGGGCGGAGCGCCGGGGCCGGTGACGGCCGGCTGGGTGCGCGACCAGATCGACCCCTCTCTCGCCTACACCACGGTGGTGACCACACTGACGCGGCTGCACGGCAAACAGGCCGTGCTGCGCAGCCGCGCCGGGCGCTCCTATGTCTGGAGGGCCGCTTCGGACACGGCGGGGCTGGCCGCTCGGCGCATGCGCCAGATCCTCGACCAGCAGAGCGACCGGGGCGCCGTGCTCATCCGATTCATCGCTGAACTCCCCCCTGACGACGAACGGTTGCTGCGACTGGGACTCGGCACCACCCGTGCGGGCAAACCCAGTTGACAGATAAGGCCCGCTCCGCCGGCCCATGCTCCGCTCTCGGAAGTGGACATCGTGGAAACGGCGTCGGACGGGTGGGAAACGGCTCAGTACGATGAACCTCCCCCGCAGCGGCAGGCCGGGGCCGGCCGACGGGGAGGTTGACGGTATGACTGACCAGACAGGGGCGGTCCCGGGCTGTCCGCGCGCCGCCGCGGCCAGGGAGAGCTGGAGACACAGGTGCTCACCGCGCTGCACCAGGCCCCCGGAGCGGTTCCTGCGGCCTGGGTCCAACAACACCTCGGGGGCAGCCTCGCTTACACCACGGTGATGACCATCCTGACTCGACTGCACGCCAAGGGCGCGGTCGCCCGCCGACAGGGGCGGGCCGCTCGTTCGAGTGGAGGCCACCGCCGACGCGGCCGGGCTGGCCGCCTTGCGGATGCGGAGGGTTCTGGACGCCGAGGGCGACCGGGAGGCGGTCCTGGCCCGCTTCCTGACCAGCCTGACGCCGGGGGATGAACAGGTGCTGCGCGGTCTGCTGGCCCCGGGCCCTGGCGAGGGGGAAGACTGACCGCCATGGAGGTCTTCGTCTTCTTCCCGTTGGTCCTGCCGTTGACGGCCCGGCCCATCGCCCGCCCTGGCGAACAAGGTCTGCACGCCAGGGCGGCGACCTGGCTGCAGTCGGCCGTCGCCGGGATCCTCGCACTGTGCAGCACCCTTGCACGGTCCAGTTGATGGTGGTCGGCACCGCGCGGCTGCCCGGAAATCCGCTGCCTCGGCGCTGTCCTCGGCGAACTCGGCCGTCACCCTGTTCCTCGTCCTGCACGCGGCCGCCTCGATATGGCCGCCAGGCACGCCGAGGGGGTGCCGGCGCCTGCCCGGCGTCAGCACCCCCTGCGTCCGGCACAGCTCAGGTGCGGCCCTTGAGGCGTTCGACAGCGGCGACGCCGACTGCGGCGAGTCCGACCTGGATGGCGAGTTCGATCCAGTCGATGCCCTTGGTGTCGGCGACGCCGACGCCGGCGGCGATGGCGGTGCCGACCAGAGCGGCGACGATGCCGACAGCGATGGTCCACAGGATGCCGGTGTGCTGCCGGCCGGGCAGGGCGAGCCGGCCCAGCACGCCGATGATGGCGCCGATGATGACGGCGGTGATGATGCCGGAGATCTCCATGCCGTTCCTTCCTCGAAGTAGTCCGCTGCTCGCATGCCCGTTTGCCACCTGCTCACGCATGGTGTGGGCTGCTGATGCGCCGCCGCGTTACAGGTCGAACTCGTGGGGCGGCAGTTCGAGGGCGTAACAGGCTTCGCGCACGACCTGCTGCTCGTCCTTGTCGAAGTCGCCGTCGGCGCCGCCGATGACGATGCCGATCTGGATCACGGCGCGTGCCTCGGCGGGCTTCTTCTTGGCCTTGGCGACCTCCTGCAGGACGCTGACCTTGCCGAAGTCGAAGTCGGCGGACAGTTTGTTGCAGTTGTCGTCGAAGCGGCGCTGCAGGTCCTCGGCAGGGAAGTTCTGCAGCACCTCGTTGGTGGCGATCAGCTGGGCCACTTTGCGGCGCTCGGACGGGTCGATGGTGCCGTCGGCCGCGGCGACGAGCGCACACATCGCCATGCTGGCGTCGCGGAAGGCGCCGCTTTTGAGGTCGTTCTTCTTCGCGTTGAGCTGGGTCTGCATCGTCGATGCGGACTCCTTGATGCGGTCCCACAGGGCCATGCCCACTCCGTACGTCTCAGGGCCGTCCGGGCCGAAGGAAGGGGACGGCCCGGACAACCACACCTTCTACATTGATGTAGAAGTTACCAGGGGTGGTCAAGACTGCGCGGGCTCCTCAGTCCTCGCCGCCCTCTTCTTCCTCGTCGCCTTCGAAGAAGTCACCCACCTCGTCGACGACTTCAGCCGCGACCATGCCGCCGACCACGCCGACGGCGAGTCCCGCCGCGCCGGCCGCGACCACGGTGCCCATGCCGGGTCCGGACCGGTGCCCGTGGCCGCCGCCGTGGTGATGGTCGCCGTGACCGTGCTCGCCCTTGTGGGCGTGGCTGCCGTGGGCGGCGTAGGGGTCGTGTCCGTCGTGGCCCTCGTGGTGCGCAGCGCCGTGCCCGTAGGAGCCGTAGGAGGCGCGGTGTTCGACCATCTGACGGATCCAGCCGTCGACTTCCGCGTGCCAGTCGATCTGCTCGACGCCGTGGTGGCCGACGGTGAAACGGGACGTCGCGTCGCGCCCGCCGGAGAAGAGGCCGCCGCGCTTGTCGGCCTCCAGGACCACCTCCATTCCGGCCGGGCCCGCGAGGAAGGTCACCTCGATCTCGTTCATCTGGTGCGCGTACTGCGGCGCCGGGGTGAGCTCGATCTCCTGGTAGAACGGCAACTGCTGACCGGTGCCGCCGATGCGGCCCAGCTCCAGGTCGGCGGATCTGAAGCCGAAGCCGATCTGCCCGAATGCCTCCAGGATCGCCTCCTGGGCGGGCAGCGGGCGCACTGCGAGCTGGTCCAGGTCGCCCTTGTCCTTGGCGCCCGCCACCGCCAGTTCGGTGCGTACCCCGAGCACGATGCCCAGGCCCTGTCCGTACAGTTCGGTGATCGGGGTCTCCCACGGCAGCGCCACGCTGAAGGGCACGCTGTGCGGTTCGCCGGCGCCGAGGCGGAAGCTGCCGCCGACGGTGAACCGGTCGAAGACGATGGCGCCCTCGGCCTCCCCGTCCTCGTGCTCGGCCTCGACGCGGGCCATCAGCTCCAGGGTGATGTGCTCGACCGTGAAGTCAGCTTCACCGCCCCTCAGGTGGACCTGCCCGCCCAGGCTCCCGCCAGGCAGCACCGCGCCCGGGTCGAGGACCGTGTCCACCGTGGGCCCTCCCACGCCGAGCGAGCCGAGCAGCCGTTTGAACACCATCCTGGCGTTCACTCCTTCGTGTGTACGTGCGGTTCGTGGTTCCGCCGGGCGGCGGACCCCGAAGGGAGTGGGGTCCGCCGCCCGGCGGGAGAGGGCTACTTGGCGGATGCGTCGAGTGCGGCCAGGGCCTGCGCCCAGCGTGCGTACTTCAGCTCGGCCAGATCGGCGACCGTCTTGACGCCGAACGCCTCCTGCAGGAGATCACCGTCTTTGTCCGAGACTCCCTTCAGCGCGGAGACCGGCGCTGCGAGGATCTCCGGCAAACTCTTGTCGGCCCACGCCTTGTCCAGCACCTTGTCCAGGTCGATCGAAGCCACGACAGCCCTCCCAGGGAAAACACCGATGGACATCCCGGACGACGTGCCGCCGGGTGGCCGTGACCGGCCGATAATGGCCTGCTCAAACCGGTGTACGCCCCTCCCGCCCCTGCCCGTCGCCCGCAGGGCGACCGGAAACACCGGGCCCGCCCCTCGCGTTATCTACACGCATGTAGAAGCATAGAGGGGAAGCGCCTTGCAGGGACGACAGCCCGGCGAAACGTCCGAAAACCACCCGCGCGGACGGCCGAAGCCGCCCCACAAGGTGACTTGGCCGCCCCATGACCAGGGGGTCCGATGGAGTCCGGCGATCTCTTCCAGGAGGTCTTCGACGGTGAGGTTGCCCTCGGCGCAGCCGTCGCAGCGCGATAGGCACGATCTCGCTGCCGAGGAACAGCGCGGTGCAGCGTCCCGATGCCACGTGCACGGTCGATCCGGGTCCGGCCACGTCCAGGGCCCGCTGGATGCCGGCGAAGGGAGCACGACAGCTGCGGGGGTTGGTGTCGCTCCCGCGCGGTGACACGTAGATGTCGTGTCCGCCCCGGGGTGCGGCGGCGGACGCCGCGGGCACGGAATTTCCGGTCACGGCCAACAGGGCGGCCGCAGAAGCGAAGTACCGGATGAGTCTCCTCGGCCGTGGAGCCGGTGCGGAACGCGGAGAGACGATGCCGAGGGGGCGATGGTGGAGCCCCAGGGGCGATCGTGTCCGCGATGCCGAACAGGGCCATCGTGGGCAGTGAACGGGTGGCGTTGAGTGCCCGAGGCGGCTTCGGTGAGGGAGAGCGGTTCACGCCGACGAGCAGGCTTCCGCCGACCACTGCGGTGAGGCTACCGAAGGCGACGGTGAACCAGGGCAGGTGCTGCTGAACAGGGCCGCCGACAGGCTGGACGAGAAGCCCGAAGGCACCGAAGAGAGCAGCGAATCCGACGGTGATCGCTGCGTTGGGGCGTGCGGCCTTGTCCAAGAGCGCGGGAGCGGATTGGGCCTGCTACGCCGGGCCACGGGGAGGATTCGGCGCCCCTCTAGCTCATACCGCCTGCTCTGCCGCTCGGCAGGTGGGGCACGTCAGCCGGCGGGCGGACCGGTTGTGCATCACTTTGCCGGGGTGGGCCGGCTCGCGGATCTGCATGGTCTCGGTGCGCACATGGGTCGCGCACACGCCCGCCCCGCACACGGTGCAGACGGCGACTGCGGCAACCGATTGGCCGATCTCGTCACATTCGAAGCAGTTCATGGCACTGCCCCTTCGGTCGGCGGCTGCGAGAGGTCACATGACACCTCACATCTGGGGCGGGTCCCCGCACAGAGGCCGCTGAAACGGCCGCGGCAATCCGGCGCCGCGACACACTCCGCCCGTGCGTCGCACCGATCGTCCGGCGGCCGCTTCACAGGGTCCGCTTGCGCCAGGCGCTGGACGAGCTGAGCCAGGCTGTGACCCGGCTGATGTCGGCGGAGGTGACGATGCCGACCAGTCGGTTCCCCTCCAGGACGAGGGCGCGGTGTGCGGGATGGGCCTGCAAGGCGGGAACCAGTCGGGCCAGCGGGTCCCCGGGGTGGGGCGTCGGCAGGTCGTCGACCGGGACCATGGCCTCGGTGACGGGGGTGGAGGAGCGTTCGGGCTCGGCGACCGCGTCGGCGTCCCTGACCGTGACCAAACCGGCCGCGGTGTCGGCGCCGTCCACCACCGGGAAAGCCGAGTGGCGATAGCGGTATCGGGGGTCGGCGAGGAACTCGCTGATCGTGGTGGCGGCCGGGACGGTCACGGGTCCGGGTGTCATCGCGTCGCTCACGGGGATACCGCCCAGCAGTTCACGCAGTCGCGCCTGACCGACCTCCACGGTGGCCACCGCGATGACGAACCAGCCTATGACGACCAGCCAGACACCGCTGAGGACGGCTCCGACCAGGACGAGGTACAGACCGATGGCCACCAGAGTCCATCCCAGGAACCGCCCGGCGGCCGTGGCCACCGCCGTGGCGCGCAGCGGGCTGCCGGTCCTCCACCACACCGCTGCTCTGAGCAGCCGGCCGCCGTCGAGGGGAGCGGCGGGCAGGGCGTTGAAGACGGCCAGCAGGATGTTGATGCCCGCGAGCCAGGCCAGCGCCTCCACCGCGAGTCCCGACCCGGAGGCCGCGGCCACCAGTCCGGCCGCCAGGGCGAACAGCCCGCCGAGCAGCAGACTCACCAGCGGCCCCACGCCGGCTATGCGCAGCTCCGCTCCTGGGGTGGCCGCCTCGTTCTTGAGGCGGGCGAGTCCGCCGAGCAGCCACAGGGTGATGTCCTGGACGGTCACCCCGTTGCGGCGGGCGACCAGCGCGTGGCTGATCTCGTGGGCCAGCAGCGACAGCAGGAACACCGCGGCCGTCACTGCCGACGCGAGCCAGTACTGCCACGCCGGTCGGTCCGGATGGGCCTGCCGAAAGCTCCCTCCCGCCAGCCCCACCAGGATCAGCACGAAGATGACCAGGACGCTCCAGTGCACGCCCACCCGGACACCGGCCACCCGGCCCAGCGAGATCGTCGCCCGCACGGTAGCCACCTCCCGGCCTGCGCCCGATGTCGTTTGTACGGCAGGCGGCGGCGCCGATGGGTTTCCACCGGACACCGGCAACGGCGCTGCTTCGCCGGCTCTCCTGGTACCCGGGAGACCGGTGGGAGGCGGGAGCGTTCAGGTACACGCGCGACGCAACGGTCGACGGCCCCCGCCCCGCCCGGCACTGGCAAGAGGGCCTCGCGCAGCGCCTCGCACGGTCATCGCTCCCACCTCCTCCTGCCTCGGTCACCGACTACCCCAAGTCAGCCACCTGACACCGACCTCCCCGCCCTGACCACGGCGGACGATCGCAGGATCCACGCCGTGGAACACGCCTCGCGCGCTTGCGGCGCCCGCGGTTCTCTCCGCTGGCGGCGGTTTGCGGGGGCTCGAAGGGGGGCACTCCGGCCCCATGGGTGCGCGGGACGGCAAAGCGTCCGGTGCGAGGCATCGGCCCAGAGGACGCCGGCCCCTCGTGGCACTCGCGGTCGCACCGCTGCTCGCCGGGTGTGTCGTGGCCCAGGAAAGCCGCGACCGCAGCGCGACGCGGACGTCCGAGGGGGAGGTCCCGCTCAGGGTCGTCGAGCAGGGTGGGCGGACGCTGGCGTTCGTCCCCGTGAGCATCGAAGGCCAGGGCCCCTTCTCGTTCGCCCTGGACACGGGCGCCTCCACCAGCGTCGTCGACGACGATGTCGCCGATCGGGTCGGCCTCGAACGCACCGGCGAGCGGCGTCCGGTGAGCGGCGTCATCGGGTCGGGAGAGGTCCCCGTCGCCCGCGTGGACCGGTGGGAGGTCGGCGAGATCCGCCTTGACCCGGGCGAGGTCACCGTCATCGACCTGGGAACGCCCGGCGGAGGGAGGGGCATCCAGGGGTTGCTCGGTTCGGATGTGCTCAGCGACTTCGGGTCGATCACCGTCGACTACGACGAGGGCGTGCTCACCGTGGCCGGCGCCTGACAACTCCGTGGCGCCGCACGTCGGTTCGTGTCCGCTCGGCAGTCGAACGCTCGAACGCTCGAAGGAGTACCGGGAGACGTAGGGACGGAAGGCGCAGGAGCGCCCGCTCCCCCGGTTCGGTGGTGGTGCGGTCATCGTCCCCCGCTGCACGGTGGCCATCTCTCGGTTTCCTGTTCACAGGGCTCCGCAGGGTGTGCGGACCAGTGTGAGGCGTTCCCGCACGGGTACTCGGTGGTCCACGCGCGGAGAGAGCCATCAGGTAGCGGGCGCCGCCTGCCGCGCAGGAAACGCGCCCGGCCACCCCGGCCTCCGCCAGTGTCCGGTTCCGCCCTGAGGAACGGGGCGGTGCAGGTCCGTGAGGAGCTCCCGGAGAGGAGCCGACATGGCTGACGTGACCCCCGTCGTCGTCGGCGTCGACGATGCCGACGACCAGGACGCACTGGTGCGGTACGCGGCCCATCAGGCCCGGATGACGGGAGTCCCCCTGCACCTGGCCCACGCCCTCGTGCTGCCCGGCCCCTTCGGCTGGGACAAGGAGGAGGAAGCGGGGCCAAAAGCTCTTGTGCGCCGGGCCTCGACGGTGGTGAACCGGTGGGAAGCCGTGGCCCGCTCGGCGTTCCCCGACCTGACCGTCAAGGGCGAGCTGCCCTTCGGCGATCCCGCCTCGACGCTCGTGGAACGTTCGGCCGAGGCGTCCCTCCTGGTGCTGGGCCATCGGGGCAAGGGAGGCTTCCCCCGGCTGGCTCTGGGCTCGGTGAGCCTACAGGTGGCCACCCACTCCCGCTGTCCCGTCCTGGTGATCCGGCCCGGCATCGACGGTGCCCGCCCGCGGGGCCCGGTCGTCGTCGGCGCCGACCTCGTCCACCGGACACCGCAAGTGCTGACGTTCGCCTTCGCGGAGGCGGACCGTCGCTCGGCGCACCTGCGCGTCGTGCACGCCCTGCACCGCCCCGCGCTGCTGCCCGGTCCGGGCAGCGTCAGCTCCGCCCAACGGGAGGGGCGTGACACCGAGGACGAAGCCCGGAGCCTTCTCGAAGAACGGATCTCCGAGTTGCGCGCACGCCATCCGCAAGTGCCGGTCGAACTGCACATCGAGTGGGTGCGCCCGGCGACGCGCCTGACGGAGTGGTCCGAGGAGGCCGATCTGCTGGTCGTCGGCACCCGTGGCCGCACCGGCCTGCGCCGTCTCTTCCTTGGGTCGGTGAGCGGCGAAGTCCTGCACACGGCGGGCTGTCCCGTGGCGGTCGTACCCACTCAGGACGAGCAATGACCTCACCTCGCCCACCGGGCCCGGGAAGCCTCTGCGCCCGCCGGATCCGCGGATCGGCCGGCCGACCGGTGCCCGGAGGAAAGCTGCGCGGCTGGGAGGGCATGCGTCCCGGAACATCACGGCCGTGGCGCCGGAGCATCACGTTCCTCGTCGTCGCCTGCCTCGCCGTCGTCCTGGGCGCGACGGGCTGCGGCGGTGACGGAGGCGAGTACCACCCACAGAGGGAAGGCGCCCGTGTCGGACCCGTCCTGGTGCGCCCTGCCCACCTTGCCGAACCCCCCGACGGCCCGTGGGAGTCGGGCGACGAGGCGCCCTTCTACGTCTGGTTCTTCAATCAGGGACAAGAAGCCGACAGGCTGCTCGGCGCGGAGACCACCGCCGCCCGGTCCGTCGACATCGTGGATGCGAAGGGAGCGGTCCGGGGGCCGGTCCCGCTGCCCACCGACAGACTGGTCGAGCTGGAACAGGGGCGTGTGCACCTGTTGCGCACCGATCTGCGCCAGCAGATCCGGGGCGGGGACTGCGTGTGGATCACTCTTCGGTTCGAACGCGCCGGCGAGATCGCCCTCCAGGTGCACTCCCAGATCCCCACCTATGTCGACGACCACGCCACCGACGCGCCGGGCCTGACACCCCCGTCACCGCCATGATGACCAACGCCCCGCGCGGGCCGCAGACATCCCCTCCGGTGGGACAAGCTCCTGTCGCGAGTGCCCTCCCCGGCCTGCGCGGAGGTCAGGGACCCTCTCCTCACTTCACCACCCGGACACCGGAGTCGTACCGGTGAGGCTGAGGCGGCGTACACCGAAGCAGCGCCGGCCACGCCGCAGACCGCGGCGCGCGCTCATCGCCGCCGCGTACGCCGCGGGACTGTCGGGGCTGGCACTGGCAGCCGTGTGGCTCGCGGTGCTCGTCACCCCGCTTCAGCCGGTGTCCGCCGCCGGCCAGACGGTCCGGGTGGGCGCCGCGCCGCTCAGCTGGAGCCTGTCCGGCCCCGGCCGGCTCGACCTCTTCGGCCAGACCATCCCGACCAAGGCACAGTTCGACGGACCCCTCAGACCACGGCTGGAACTGACCCGCATCGAGGAGGACTCGGAGGTGGCCCGCCTCCTGCGGTCCGGCGACCACGAACAACTCACCCTGGAGGTGGGCCGGAAGCTGGCCTCGGGCTGGCTGCGCTACGCGGCCTGGGAGACCGCGGTGGCCGCAGGGCTGGTCCTGCTCCCCCTGGCCGCCTGGACGGGCCTGCGCCGCATGCCGGCCCGCCGCACCCTCCTCGTCCTGGCCGGCGGCCTCGCCCTGGTGACCGCGGTCAACGCCGTCGGCTTCCACCTGCTCGCCTCGGACACCCCGCAGGCACTGCGCCACGTGCGCTCCCTCCAGGACCTGGTCGGCGACAGTCCCTTGGCGCCGGTTCCCCGGGCCGAAGGGCCCCCACTGGGCGACGTGCACGCGGTGGCTCTGGGGGACTCGACAGCCGCGGGCAGCGGCAACCGCCCGCTGCCCGAGCCCAGCGACCTCGACCGGGCATGCGAGCGCAGCGCCGATGCCTACCCCCAGGCTCTGGCCAGAGCCAATGACTGGAAGGTACTCAACCTCGCCTGCTCCGGCGCCACGGTCCGCGACGGTGTCCTCGGCGTGCAGATCCTCGGCGAACGGGTCGCCCCGCCGCAGATCGCCCAGGCCCGGCGGGCCACCGAGGCGTCCGTCGTGCTGGTCAGTGTCGGGGCCAACGACGTGCGCTGGGCGGACCTGGTCCAACTGTGCGCGATCTCTCCGTCGTGCGACGACCGCGCCTCGACGGCATACTTCCAGGACCGGCTCGCCGGGTTCGCACTCGACTACCGCAGGCTCCTGCACGTCCTGGACACCCTCCCCCAGCACCCCGCGGTGGTGGTCAACGAGTACTACGACCCCTTCGGCCCGGACGTCAGCTGCCTCAGCGACGAAGGTCTCACCCCACGGAAGACAGAGGTACTGCGCTCACGCCTGGCCGCCCTCAACACCGTGCTGCGCCAAGGCGCCGAAGCCGCCGGATTCACCGCGGTGCGGCAGGACTTCGAAGGGCACCGGCTGTGCAGCGCCCAGCCCTACGTCCAAGGACCGGCGGACCGCGCTCCGCTCCACCCGACCGCCGCCGGAGCCCTGGCCATCGCCCTCGCCGACCAGCAGGCCCTCCCCGCGGCCGCCCTGACAGCCGGCTTCGCACCGTCACACCCGACGCCGCACACCGACTCGGCCGACCGAACGGGCGAGAGGGGGACGCCGCTGAACGGCCACACGGGCGGCGGCAGCCCTCCCGGGGGCCACGGCAGCACGGCGCGCCGTGGTCACCCCCGGAAAAGTCCCAGGGACACGAGCATCGGTCCGCATCGGAAGGCCACACGTGGGAAGCCCGGAAAGCCATGCCGGGGCGACCCCGGCTGACAGCAAGGTCCGCAGTTTCGCGAGGAAGGCATCATGGATTCCACCGGCATTCCCGTTCTGACCAGGCTCTCCGACTCCGATCACGCGATCCCTTCCGCCGAGGAGGACATCCGGGGCCGGCAGGTCACCGACCGCTCAGGCAACGAACTCGGCAAGGTCGGTGATCTGATCATCGATGAGGAGGACCACAAGGTCCGATTCCTGCTCCTGGAGCACGGCGGGTTCCTGGGCGTGGGCAAGGAGAAGAGCTACATACCCGTCGACGCCGTGGCAGCCGTGAGCGAGGACCAGGTCCGCATCGACCGCACCCGCGATCAGGTGGTCGACGCGCCCGAGTACGACCCCGAACTCGTGCAGCAGCAGGACTACTACGGCCGCATCTACGCCCACTACGACTACCCGCCGTTCTGGGGGCCCGGCTACGTGTACCCGCACTGGTCCTATCTGCGCTGAGCAGCCCACCGAGCCCGCGAGCGGTGGCACGCGATGACCGGCCGCCGCACCGCCGCCCGCGGGCCCTCGGCCCGACCCCAGGGCTTGATCAAGTTCCCTGAGCGTCCGGGTGGTTGTCGATGCCCAGGACTGGGAGGGCTCCTTCGGGCAGGTCACGAAATGCCCGGGTGGTCTTGGCGATGTTGACGCTCCGAGGGCTTCGAGCAGGCCAATGACGAGGTCACGGAAGGCGGCCACGGCGGCGGAAGGTGGTGCCGGTGTGGAGGGATGGGACGTCGGCGTAGGTCACACGTCGCCGACATGGTGCAGGGCCTCGACGGTCCAGGGGCCGCGGACGGCGGCGGCGAGTTCGGCCGGGATGGCTGGGTGGGCGCCGAAGCCGGTGACGGCGTAGACCGTCTCGCGGGTTTCGCTTCGGCCGGCTCGCCGGCGGCCCCCGTGGACGCGGAGGGCGAGGCGGCCGTAGGGGAACGCGATCCCCCCGAGTTCCTCGGCCATGCCGCAGGTCCTGACCGGAGCAGGAGTCCCGGCGGCCGTGTCGGGCAGAGGAAACGATGTGCTGGACGGCGATATCCGGCCGGGGCAGGGCGGCGAGCTGCCGGTGGGCGGGAGGCTGGTTGCGCTAGATCATGGCGATGCAGTGGGCGTTCTGCAGCCGCACAACGACGCCAGCCCCTCCCTGGACACCCCAGGATCGCCCCTCCCCCGGCGACCGACCTGCGACGGCGGTACTCCGCCACCAACCGCCCGGACGAGGAGGAATCACTCGGTGGCACAGGTGCCTTGTGTCTTCTTCGCGCGCGGCCCTGCCGGCCGCTGTCGTCGGACTCCGAAGCTTCCCTGCTCTTGCCGCATAATCCTCACGTGTCCGAATTCCCTGTGCCGATACCGTCCGGCTCCGTTCCGGCAGGCACTCCGCCCTGGTCCTCCGCCGATGCCGCACTGTGGGCCCGATCCCGCCCCGCGTCATGGGCCAGGCCCATCTGGTCCGTGTCGGCGCTGGTCGTCACCATCGTCTTCGCGGTGGCCGCCGAGCCCGCGCCAGCATGCAGCGATGCCGCGCCCTGCGGCCCGGACTGGGGCAGCATGGCACAAGTGGGCCTGGCTGTCGGCCTGTTGTACTGGTTCGTCCGGCTTCCGGAACTCACGCTGATCACGGCGCCCGTGGTGGCGGTCATGGTGATGTGGGGAGAGGTGCCAGGCGCCGACCTCACGTCCCAGGTCGCGAACTTCTTCGTGCTCGTGGCCCTGGGGTTCGGCTGGGCCGCCGCCTTCGAGCGGCTGGCGGCCCGGTCCAGGCAGCGGCAGCTCGGGGAACGGGCCGCCGCGGCACGGCATCCGTTGCCGCAGCCCCTCGGGCCAGTCGCACGCGGCACCCTCCCGCTCGCCGCGGGGATGGTCCTGTGTGCTGCGGCCGCCGGAGCGGTCCTGATGGGGTTGGACGGCGTCCGCGCTGACGAACAGCACGCAAGCCGGGCCGCGCAGATCACGGCGACGGTGACCCGCGGCGGCTCGGACACGGTGCGCGTCCGCACCGCCGACAATCGGCGCCTGACCGTCAACGTGCTCTACCCCGAGGACCACCACGTCGGCAGCACGGTGACCGTACTGAAGGACGGCCCGTGGCAACGCCTTGCGGCGGAACCCTACGACGCCTTCGGCTGGCAGTTGCTCGCCCTGGCCGCCGGGCTGCCGGGACTCTCCCTCCTCACCGTGGGCGCCCTCGCCCGCCACCGTGCCGCGGCGCTGCGCCGCGCGCCGGTGCCGGCCCTGCGCGTACTGGAGCGCATCGACGACGAAGGACGGACCTGGATCTACGCAGCCGACGACACCACCGGCCGGAACCCACTCTTCAGCTGTCTGTGGACGGCACCGCTCCCTGAAGACGACACCCCGACGGACCGCATCGAGGACGAAGCCGGGAACGGCTTCAAGGAGCAGGACGGGATACGCCTCGACACCCGGTTGCACGAGGCGGTTCTGTTCGGCGCTGCCTACGAATCCGCTGAACTGGTCCTCGTCACGACGGACCGGGACCGGGCTGCTGAACCTGTCGTGATCCGCACCTCCAGCCCGGTCCGGCCGGCCAAAACCGGCAGGAAACCCCGGTTCGAAGCCCCCTCGGACGCCCACCACGACACCTCGGCCCGTCAGCGGCAGGCTCGGATCGAGCAGATCGCCGACACCCTGGTCTCCACCGAGCACCCGGTTCGCTGGGGACCGGGTCCCGCGGCCAGGACCGTCGGAACGGCGTTCACCGCGGCCATGACGGCCGGGGCCTTCCTCATCGCCCACCTGATCACCACGGACGGTTTCGACTGGCATCTGCTCCTCCCCCTGCTCGCCCTGCCGGGTTGGGTCCACTTCACGGCCCTACTCCTCAACTGGCGTGCCACCGCGGACAACACCGGCCTGTGGCTGACCGGAGCATGGACCGTCAGCCGCATCCCCTGGGAGCGGCTGCGGGCGGTCGAGTACACGGACCAGGGCAGTGTCGAGATGCACCGGACGGACGGCAGCACTTGGCGCCTGGCAGGACTGGGAGAACCGCGTCTCGAACGGCTACTCGGCTTCCGCCCGTCGCACGTCCGCATGGCCGAGGAGGTCTCAGTCCTGTACGCCCACCCGGAGTTGCGGCCCACTGAACCGAGTTCCCCGCGGGACCACGGTCTGCCATGGGGACCGGTCCTGCTGCTGCTCACCGGACTCGCCGCCACGGCCTCGCTCATTTCGTAACGACGAGCGCTCCGCCGACGCGCAGTCGCGCACAGACCTGGTGCCGGCGTTCCACGATCGTCTGCGCGCGGGGTCCGTCGTAGATGGGCGCGTCCAGCACGGCGGCCCAGCACGTGCTGTGTGCCTTCACCTCGCTCAGCGCAGCCTCGCAGAGGTTGATGGGTCAGACCGGGGCGCCCTGCCGGGACTACTCCCGGTGGGATTCCCCGGCCCGCCCGCCGAACCGGCGTGCCGGTGCCCGAGCACCGGGCTCTCCATGCCCCGTGTGCCGGTCAGCGACCAATAGTGTCCAGATCGGCCACATCGTCACCGGAGAGGGAGAGCCCGGCCCCAGCGACGTTCTCGCGCAGGTGAGCGGTCGAGGAGGTGCCGGGGATGAGGAGGATGTTCGGCGAGCGCTGCATCAGCCAGGCCAGCGCGACGGACATGGACGTAGCTCCCAGCCGGTCCGCGACCTGCGAGAGGGCCTTGGACTGCAGTGGCGTGAAGCCTCCCAGGGGGAAGAACGGCACGTAGGCGATCTTCTCGGCGGCGAGGTGGTCCACCAGGTCGTCGTCGTGGCGGTGGGCGAGGTTGTACATGTTCTGCACGCACACGACCGGGGCGATGCCGCGCGCCTGCTCGACCTGCTCCGCGGTGACGTTGCTGACGCCGAGATGGCGGATGAGTCCTTCCTGCTGAAGACCGGCGAGGGTCTCGACCGCTTCGGTGATCGAGCCGGGCTGGGGCCCCTGGGCGTCGCCCATGCGCAGGTTGACCAGGTCGAGCCTGTCGACTCCGAGGGACTTGAGGTTGTCCTGGACCTGCTCGCGCAGGTCCTCGGGACTCCGGGCCGTGGGCCAACCGCCCTGGGCGTCGCGGGTCGCTCCCACCTTCGTGGCGATCAACAGCGACTCCGGGTAGGGGTGCAGCGCTTCACGGATCAGTTCGTTCGTGATGCGCGGTCCATAGGCGTCGCTGGTGTCGATGTGGGTGATCCCGAGAGCGACCGCCTCGCGCAGTACCGCCAGGGCTCCGTCACGGTCGGCGGGCGGACCCATGACCCACGGGCCGGCGAGCTGCATCGCCCCGTACCCGAACCGGGTTACCGGAACGTCGCCCAGCGTCCACATGCCGCCGGGAAGAGCTTCAGAAGGCGTACTCATCGCGGTGCCTTTCACTCATGCCAGGGATGGTGTTTCCGTCCCTCTCGGACCATCCTTGGAGACAAACTTCCCGATGGGAAGTAGGCACCTTTGAGTGCGTAACACCCCGAAAGTGAGAAGTGATCTCGGTGACAACGACGAAGGCCGACGCAAAAGCCCAGGCCAAGGCCGAGTACAACGCGTTCCTGGCCGTATGCCCCAGCCGTCAGCTCCTCGACCGGATCTCAGACAAGTGGGTCGTCCTGATCCTGTGCGCACTGGGCGGCGACACCCCCGAACCCCCCAGCGCGCCGCACGCCCCGAAGGCGTTGCGCTACTCCGAACTGGCCCGGCTGCTGGCCGGCGTGAGCCAGAAGATGCTGACCCAGACCCTGCGGGCCCTCGAACGCGACGGCCTGCTCACCCGCACCGTGACCCCCACGGTCCCCGTCACCGTCACCTACGAACTCACCGACCTCGGCCACTCACTCCACCACCTGACACGCGACCTCAGGCAGTGGGCGCAGACTCACATGGACGCCGTCCTCACCCACCGAGAGAGCCACGACGCACGCACCCGAACCTCCTGACCACAAGAACGCAGTTCATCGAGCGGGCGTCTTGGGCTGACTGCTCCTCTTTCATCCCGAGGCGCCGATGCGCGCCGTGCGCTTTGAGCACCGGCACGAGCGCCCGGGCCTGGAGGGCAGGCCAAAATCGTGCCTGAACGGCGCCATTGCCCGGGCTATCCGTCCGACGTCCGCTGCGAGTTGGCCGAGCCGGCCTGACCGCCTTGCGGGCCGAACGCCGCGGCCCGCGGACTCGACGTCGGCCGCCCGCCGGACCACGACCTGCGCAGCCTGCTCGACGCGATCCTCTCCGTGAACTGCACCCGGATCCCCTGGCGCTACCTTCCGCACAACTACCCGCGCTGGAACACCGTCTACGTCTACTCGGCCCCGCTGGCAGGAAGAAGGCGTCTTCGACCAACTCAACAGCCACCTGCGCCGCCAAGTCCGCAGGCAGGAAGGCCGCCAGGCCGAACCCTGTGCGTGCGTCATCGAATCGCGGAGCTTCGAGACCCCCGCCGGCGTCCCCGTAGCCGGCCAAGGCGTCGACCCCGGCAAGAAGATCGTGGGCCTGCTCCTGACGGTGCTGGTCACGGCCACGGGCATGCACGACTCCGTCGCCGGACAGGCCCTGATCGAGAAGATGGCCGCCGATCACCCCACCGTCCGCAAGAGCTGGGCAGACGGCAGCTACCGGAACTTGTTCGCAGTGCTCCGGCCTTCAGGACTCTGCTGAGGAATGCGTGATTCGAGCAAGGCTGGGTCGTCGAGGTCCACCCCGCGATGATCATCCTCATCACCCGCCGCCGCACAGCCGCATCCACGCAGGGCCGGCGCGGCACCTAGCACCTCGCCGAATCAGGGCATCCCTGGGCTAAACGGAGGAACCAAACGCCCTCTCACCGCGCCCGGATCCACAGCTGGCCCCGGGACCAACCGTTCGCCCCGTACGAGGCCCGCACGACGCCCCGTCCGGGCAGGCTGTCCCACCTCCCGCGTACGCCCGGCCGGGCGCCCTCGTTAGCCCGCCCGGAGTGCCTGGAGCACCGGCTCGCGTCCGTGGCGGTGCGTCCCTTAGGTCGGCGGACCGGTTTGGGCCATGTTGCTGACCGTCGAGTCGATCGGCGCGGCACCGGCCGGACACGAAGGAGACCCAGGGTGGGCGAGCTGTACATCGGCGGCGAGTGGACACCGGCGGCGGCCGGCGGACGGCGCGAGGTGATCAACCCCTTCGACGCCTCCGTCGTCGCCACCGTCGACGAGGCCGACGCCGACGACGTCGACCGCGCGGTACGCGCCGCCCGGCGGGCCTTCGAGGAGGCCGACTGGGCCGGCGCCCCCACCCGCCGCCGTGCCGACGTGCTGCTCCGCGTGCACGACCTGCTGCTGCGCGACAGGGAGGAGATCGCCCGCACCGAGACCCTCGACACCGGCAAGACCCTGGCCGAGGCCCGGATCGACGTCGAGGACGTGGCGAACGCCTTCCGCTACTTCGGCGAGGTCGCCGACAAGGACGGCGGCCGGGTCGTGGACGTGAGCCCCGACGTCCTCAGCAGGGTCGTCTACGAGCCGATCGGCGTGTGCGCGCTCATCGCCCCGTGGAACTACCCCCTGCTGCAGGCATCCTGGAAGGTCGCCCCGGCCCTGGCCGCCGGCAACACCTTCGTCCTGAAGCCCAGTGAGACCACCCCCCTCACCACGATCGCCATGGTCCGGCTCATCGCCGAGGCCGGAGCTCCCCCCGGGGTCGCCAACCTGGTGCTCGGCTCCGGGGCGACCGTCGGCGCCGCCCTCACCCACCACCCCGAGGTGGATCTCGTGTCGTTCACCGGCGGGCTGGCCACCGGCCGCAGCATCATGGCCGGTGCCGCCGACGGCCCCAAGAACGTCGCCCTGGAGCTGGGGGGCAAGAACCCCAATGTGGTCTTCGCGGACGCGGACGTCGAGGCAGCCCTGGACAACGCGCTCAACGCCGCGTTCCTCCACTCCGGACAGGTCTGCTCCGCCGGTTCCCGGCTCCTGGTCGAGGATCCGCTGCACGACCGGTTCGTCGAGGCCCTCGCCCGCCGTGCCGCTGCGATCCGGCTCGGCAACGGCATGGACGACGGCACCGAGAGCGGACCGCTCAGCTCGGCCGAGCACCGCGAGAAGGTCGAGCGCATGATCGCGGTGGGCCGCGACGAGGGCGCCCGGGTCGTCACCGGCGGTGGCCGCCCCGCCGATCCCGCCCTGAGCCGCGGCTACTTCCTCCAGCCGACCGTCTTCGCCGACTGCCACCGCACCATGCGCATCGTCCAGGAGGAGGTCTTCGGACCGGTGGTCACCGTGGAGCGGTTCCACACCGAGGACGAGGCCGTCGAGCTGGCCAACGACACCCGCTACGGCCTCGCGGGCGGCGTGTGGACCTCGGACGCGAGCCGCGCCCAGCGCGTCGCCGGGCGGCTGCGGCACGGCACCGTGTGGATCAACGACTTCCACCCCTACGTCCCGCAGGCCGAGTGGGGCGGCTTCGGCCTCTCCGGCGTCGGACGCGAACTCGGGCCCACCGGCCTGCGCGAGTACCAGGAGGCGAAGCACATCTACCAGAACCTCAGCCCCGCCCCCACCGGCTGGTTCAAGGGCTGACCGAGCACCACCCCGCCGCCCGCCACCGGCGGCCCCGACGAAGGACACCCCATGGCTTCCACCACCCCCAACGGCGCCGAGTCCGCCTACGACTACGACTACGTGATCGTCGGCGGCGGCACCGCCGGCTGCGTGCTCGCCGCCCGGCTCAGCGAGGACCCCGACTGCCGCGTCTGCGTCGTCGAGGGCGGGCCCAGCGACGTGGGCGACGACCGCATCCTGCGCCTGCGCAACTGGATCAACCTGCTCGGCTCGGAGTTCGACTACGGCTACACCACCGTCGAGCAGCCCCGCGGCAACTCGCACATCCTCCACTCGCGCGCCCGCGTCCTGGGCGGCTGTTCCTCCCACAACACCCTGATCAGCTTCCTGCCGCTCCCGGAGGACCTGGACGACTGGGTCGCCCGCGGCTGCGACGGCTGGGACCCCGCGACGGTCCTGGCCTACCGCGACCGGCTCCGGACGAACATCGTCCCCGTGGCCGAGGCCGACCGGAACCCGATCGCCAAGGACTTCGTCACAGCGGCCGCCGGCGCCCTCGGCGTCCCCGTCATCGAGGACTTCAACGCCCAGCCCTTCTCCGAGGGCACCGGGTTCTTCTCCCTCGCCTACCAGCCCGAGGGCAACCTGCGCTCCTCCGCCTCCGTCGCCTACCTCCACCCCGTCCTCGACCGGCCCAACCTCACCGTCCGCCTGGAGACCTGGGCCCACCGGCTGCTCCCGGACGACGCGGGACGGCTGACCCGGGTGGCCGTCCGCGGAGCCGACGGCGGTGACGTCGTCCTGCGCGCCGAGCGGGAACTGCTGTTGTGCGCGGGGGCCGTCGACACCCCACGGCTGCTCATGCTGTCGGGGATCGGGCCCGCCGAGGACCTGCGGCGGCTGGGCATCGAGGTGCGGGCCGACCTGCCCGGCGTGGGCGAGAACCTGCTGGACCACCCCGAGTCGGTGATCGTCTGGGAGACCGACGGGCCGCTGCCGCCCAACTCGGCGATGGACTCCGACGCCGGGCTCTTCCTGCGCCGCGACACCGGACAGGCCCGCCCCGACCTGATGTTCCACTTCTACCAGGTGCCGTTCACCGTCAACACCGAGCGGCTCGGCTACCCCGTCCCCGAGCACGGGGTGTGCATGACGCCGAACGTGCCGCGCGCCCGCTCCACCGGCCGCATGTGGCTGCGCAGCGCGGACCCGGCGGAACACCCCGCGCTGGACTTCCGCTACTTCACCGACCCCGAGGGACACGACGAGCGCACCATCGTCGACGGGCTGAAGGTCGCCCGCGAGGTCGCGGCCACCGCGCCGCTGCGCGACTGGCTCGTCCGCGAGGTCGCGCCGGGCCCCGGGGTGACCTCCGACGCCGACCTGTCGGAGTACGGCCGCCGTGTCGCGCACACCGTCTACCACCCCGCCGGAACCTGCCGGATGGGCGCCCCGGACGACCCGATGGCCGTCTGCGACCCCGCCCTGCGGCTGCGCGGTGTCGACGGTGTGCGGATCGTCGACGCCTCGGTGTTCCCGACCATGCCGACGATCAATCCGATGGTGACCGTGCTGCTCGTCGCCGAGCGCGCCGCGGACCTGATCAGCGGCCGGACCTCCGTACGGGGGGCCGCCCAGTGACCTGTCCTCCAGCCGAAGGGAGCCGTCCGTGTCGACCGTAGGAGGCGGGAACGCCGGATACGCCCCCGAGGAGCCGGCCGAACCCGAGGAGGAGGGCTCCGGCACACTCAAGCCGCTGGTCTTCTACGGCTCGGCCGTGCTGATCCTGGCCATCTCGATCTGGGCGATCATCACCCCCTCGGGCGCCGAGGACGTCATCGGGGCGGTGGTGGAGAAGATCTCCGACTGGTTCGGCTGGTACTACTTCCTGGCCGCCACCCTGTACCTGCTCTTCGTCCTCTTCATCGGCGTGTCGAAGTACGGCACCGTGAAGCTGGGCCCCAAGCACTACAAGCCCGACTACGGGCTCTTCGCCTGGGCGGCGATGCTCTTCGCCGCGGGCATCGGCATCGACCTGATGTTCTTCTCCGTCGCCGGACCGGTGAGCCACTACCTCGCGCCCCCCGAGGGGGACCCCGAGTCGCTGGAGGCCGCACGGATGGCCGTGGTGTGGACGCTGTTCCACTACGGCATCACCGGCTGGGCCATGTACGCGCTGATGGGCATGGTGCTCGGCTACTTCGCCTTCCGGTACAAGCTGCCGCTCGCCATCCGCTCCGCGCTCTACCCGATCATCGGCCGCCGCATTCACGGGAAGATCGGCGACGCCGTCGACCTGGCGGCCATCATCGGCACGGTCTTCGGCATCTCCGTGTCGCTCGGCATCGGCGTCGTCCAGCTCAACTACGGGCTGAAGTTCCTCTTCGACGTGCCGGAGGGGCTGCCCGCGCAGATCAGCCTCATCGGCGTCGCGGTCGTGATGGCCACCGTCTCCGCCGTGGCCGGCGTCGACAAGGGCATCCGCCGGCTGTCGCAGCTCAACGTGCTCCTCGCCGTACTGCTGATGCTGTTCATCCTGGTGGTCGGCGAACCGTTCCGGCTGCTGAACGCCCTGGTCCAGAACATCGGCGACTACGTCAGCGGCTTCCCCTCGATGACGCTGAACACCTTCGCCTACGACCAGCCCACCGAGTGGCTGGACGCCTGGACGTTGTTCTTCTGGGCCTGGTGGATCGCCTGGGCGCCGTTCGTCGGGCTGTTCCTGGCCCGGATCTCCCGCGGACGCACACTGCGCCAGTTCGTCGCCGCGACGCTGATCATCCCGTTCCTCTTCACCGGGCTGTTCCTCGCGGTGTTCGGCAACAGCGCCCTGTTCGTCGTCCAGGACGGCAACGCCGCCTTCGGCGAGACCGCGCTCAACTCGCCCGAGCAGGCCTTCTACGGGCTGCTCGACCTCTACCCCGGGGCCACCTTCAGCGCGGGCCTGGCCACCTTCGTCGGTCTCCTGCTCTACGTGACCTCGGCCGACTCCGGAGCGCTGGTGATGGGGAACCTCAGCTCCCACCTACCCACCCCGGTCACCGACTCGCGGACCTGGCTGCGCATCTTCTGGGCGGTCACGACGGGCCTGCTCACCCTCGCCATGCTCATCGTGGGCGGCGTCCAGGCGCTGACCGACGCGACGATCATCATGGGCCTGCCCTTCTCGTTCGTGATGTTCCTGATCATGGCGGGGCTCTATCTGGCGCTGCGCTCCGAACGGATGAGGGAGGAGGCCCTGACCGCCACCCTCCCGGCCTCCCTCTCCGGAAGGACTTCGCAGACGGGCGTGGCGGCGACGCGCACCTGGCGCCAGCGCCTGACCCGGGCGATGTCCTTCCCCGGACCGCGGGCGGGGGCACGCTTCGTCGAGGAGGTGTGCCGCCCCGCCTTCGAGGAGGTGGCCCAGGCCCTGCGGGAGCAGGGTACGGAGGCGGAGACCACCTCGGGGACCGAGGAGGAGAGCGGACTCCCGCACGTCGGCATCACCGTGCCGATCGGGCCGCGCGACGAGTTCGTCTACCGGGTGTGGCCCGTGGAACGGCCCACTCCCGGGTTCGCCACCCGGTCGATCAGCACGCACGACAGCTACGTGCGCTACGAGGTGCAGCTCGCCGAGGGCAACCAGGGCTACGACGTCATGGGCTACACCCGGGAGCAGCTCATCGCCGACACCCTCGACCAGTACGAGCGGCATCTGGAGTTCCTCAGGCTCCACCACGAGGCGACGGCCGGGTCGGCCTTCCCGGACTACCGGCCCGACGACCCGGACGCCGACCGGCCCGAGTAGTACGTGCGGAGCGCGGGGCGGGCCACGACCGGGCCCGCCCCGCGTCAGCTGACGGGAAGTGCCACGAAGCAGAACTCGTCGCCCTCTGAGAGCCCTCTCCCAGCCTTGCGCCCGCGAGGGGGTTCACGTCGGTCCTCGGCTGCTCGCCCGCCACCGGCGGACACGGAAGGCCCGGTCGCCCCCGCCTACGGGAGGGGCGACCGGGCCCGTGCGTATCGCCGGTCCGCTCAGGGCAGGCGGTGGTTGGCGTCCAGCACCGTGCCGCGCTCGGGGCGGTACAGGTCGAAGCCCCGGGTGTCGCACTGGAGGCCGCCATTGATGCAGTGGTCGACCAGGGCCTTGAGGGTGCGCTCCTCCCACGCGTTGAAGAAGTCGTAGTGGAAGGAGTAGCCGCGGCCGCTGGCCAGGCGGACCTGGCTCATGTCGCCGTTGACCGGCCACGCCATCTTGAACTCGATCATCGGCAGGGCGACCGGGTGGGAGGCCGGGCACATGTTGTCGTTGGTGCCGGGCTTCACGACGGGATAAGCCATGTGACTCTGGTGGTTCGGGGTGTCGAGGTACTTCCCGTCCCAGCAACTGGGGGCCTGCATACGCAGGTTGAGCTGAACGTCGGGCCGGTTCGGACAGTTCGCGGGGATGTCGGTGTTGAAGAAGCTGTCACCGCACTCCCAGCCCTCGACGAAGCCCTTGTGAGCGCGGAACTCCTGCTCGGACTGCATCGGGTTGCCGACGACGAACCGCAGCCCCTTGGGGAAGGGCCGGACGCTGCGGTAGTCGGTGACGCCGGCCTTGTAGTAGATGACCTGCGGGCCGACGGGAAGGATCTTCTGGTCGCCCTTGTACAGCGAGGGCATCCAGTACGCGGAGGCGTCCGCGGGCGCCTTGCAGGTGGTGGTGCCTCCGTACAGCGAGCCGGTGGTGCTGGCGGCGTTGGTGGAGGTATTGCCCATGAACGTGTGGTCGTGGGACTTGCCGAACTGGCCCGGGTAGACGATGGGGTCGTCCTGGGCGGTATGGCTGACGGCGCAGCCGGCCTGGAACTCGTGGTGGTAGGCCGGCGGCGGGGTCGCGGTGGACGGGACGGCGTCGGTGACCTGCGGGTTCGCCAGGATGTAGCCGTCTCCGTCGGGGTCGTCGCCCGACGCCTGGGTGGAGGCGGCCATCCGGTGTCCGGTGTGGTCGGCGGCCGCGCTGACGGCGCTCGGGCCGCCTGCGTCGGGGCTGATCGCCTGGGCCATCGTGCCGAAGCCGAGGGCGCCGACGATGAGGGCCGTACTGACAAGGAGTACGGGTAGCCTCTTCGGACTCGATCTCATGGGGATCTCCTGCCCATGGGGTGGGTTTCGCGGGCACGCCAAGGCGCCGCGCGACTGATGGATGGGGTGCACACTTGCGCTTCGTCCGGCGGTGCGGCGCTGCGCCGGTGGGGGTGACGGGGCCGAGCTGCGGGCCCCGTCACCCCGGGTTGGTGGGGTCGGCGTCGTCAGCTGTAGATGCCGAACTCGTGGAGGGAGTAGCCCCAGCCGGTGCCGCGGGCCGTCAGTTGGAGCTTGACGTACCGGGCGGTGGTGGAGGTCTCGATGGTGTCGATGTCCCCGTTGCCCGTGCTGGTGGTGTGGATCGTGCGCCAGCTCTGGCCGTCGTCGGAGACCTGGACCTCGTAGGACTTGGCGTAGGCGGGGTCCCAGACGAGTTGCAGGGTGCGGAGGGGCTTGGCCGAGCCGAGGTCGACCTGGATCCACTGCGGGTCGCTCCAGTCGCTGGCCCAGCGGGTGGAGGCGTTGCCGTCGGTGGCGTTGGAGGCGGGGCAGGGGCAGTCGCCGTAGGAGGCCTGGGAGGAGGAGGCGGTGGTGGGCCGACCCTGGGCGATGTTCGTACCCGATACGGGCGGGGCGACGACCTTCACGGACTTCGTCTCGATACCGGCGTTGCCGCGGCCGTCCTCGGCCTGGATGTAGACCTTCCAGACCCCGAGCTTCTCGGGCGCGGTGACCGCGAAGGTGTTGTTGCCCAGGGAGCGGTACTGGGCGTCGATGAGACGCTTGTCGCCGTTGGCGTAGTTGCCGCTGAGGTAGATCTTGGGAGTGATCGGGTCGCCGTCGGGGTCGCGGATGTCGGCGCGGACCGTGAACTCGCGCCCCGCCGGGGCCGCCGTGGGCGTGCTGACGGTCATGTCGGTGATCACGGGCGGGGTGTTGTCACCCGTGGTGGAGCCGGTGTACGCCTTCTTGACGGCGTAGTACGAGAGCCGCTTCAGCCCGTCGGGGAGGAGGTTGAACCAGACGCCGCCGAAGTCGTGCTCAAGGCCGTAGTGGAACATCGTCGCACCGAGGGCCACGCCTTGGTGGCCGGTGATGCAGCGCCAGGCCGTGGTGTAGCCCTCGGCCTTCTGGACGTCGGTCGGCTCGTCGGGAACGCCGTTGACGTCGTCGGGGACCTCCCACTCACCGGCGTTGCCCGTCTCGGTGATGATGTACGGCTTGTTGTACCCGCCGTCGATCCAGTCCTGGCGCACACCGCAGATGTCGCCGTACGCGTTCATCGAGTACAGGTCGAGGTCGGGTGCGTTGCGCTTGTAGTACGGCCAGGCACCGGTCCACGCGTCCGTCGAGGTCACCGGGTGGTCGGGGTCGATGGAGTGGATCCTCTTGGCCACGTCGTTGACGAAGGTGGTGTACGCGTTGCGCTGGGCTTCGAGTTCGGCGCCCGAGTAGCAGTTCTGCAGGCCGAGGACGGACTCGTTGCCGACGTTCCACATCAGTGTCGCCGGGTGGGACTTGTAGGTGTCGACCCACTTGGCGAACTCGGTCAGCATGTTGTTCTTGTACGTGGTGTCGGTGACGTAGTTGACGCAGCCGCCGGAGCCGGGACCGCCGCCTGGCTGGAGCCAGAAGCCGTTGACGACCTTGAGGCCCTGGGCGGCAGCGGCGTCGAGCAGGGGCTTGCTGGAGGCGTCCGTCCCCCAGGTGCGGACGGTGTTGACGCCCATGGACTTCAGGTCCGGCATGTACTTCGGGGCGTCCGCCATCGCAGGACCCCAGGTGAGTCCCTTCACCGTGTACGGCTGGCCGCCGACGGTCAGTTGCCAGTTGCCCTGGGAGCCGGTGACCCGTACGGCGCCCTGTGGCGGGTTGGTGACGCCGTCTTCGCCGTAGACCCGGAATTCCCACAGGGAGTATCCGTAGCCGCCGGAGCGGGCGAGACCGTTCATGCGCACGTACCGGCCGGAGCCGGAGATGGCGACCTCGTCGGTGCCGCCGTCGCTGCCGGTGACGGTCTTCGCCGTGCGCCAGTCGGTTCCGTTGTCCGAGATCTGGATCTCGTAGTCCTTGCCGTACGCGCTCTCCCAGGTCAGGACCACGCGGCTGAGGTTCTTGCTCGCGCCGAGGTCGACCCGGAGCCACTGGGCGTCGGACCACTGGCTCGCCCAGCGGGTTCCGGTGAGGTCGCCGTCGACCGCGGCGGCAGCGGAGAAGGCCTCTCCCTCCTGCGAGGAGGCGGTGGCGGGCTTGCCCTGGGACAGCAGGGACTCAGCGGCGCTCGCCGCGGGGGCGGTGGCGAGGGTGGTGAGGGAGGAGGCGAGAAGCGCTCCGAACGTGATCGCTGTCGCCGCGCCGCGTGTGCGGCGATGTGGTGGTGAGGGCTTGGTGGGGGAAGGGGACACTGCGGCTCCTGATGTCAATGGTGTTGATGTTCGGCCGGGTCCTGGAGCGTGGCTCGCCCGCCGTGCGGTTCTCTCCGTTCCCGTGAATCTGGCATGCACCTGTCACTCGGTGTGACGTGCCTGTCGGGACTCCAGGCCGGCCGGGTGGTGCGGGTAGGGCCCCGGGCCGGGGCGCGGGGACTGTTCACCCGGCCCGGGGAGTTGTGGTCGCCTCCGGTGCGCTTCCGGAGACCGGCGCGGAGGCGATGGTCCGTCAGGGGAAGGAGACGACGGTCGAGGGCACGGTGGAGGTGCCGCCGGGGATGGTGGAGGCACCGGTGTCGTTGATGACGTGGTTGTAATGGCCCATGCCGCCGAGGGAGACCACCAGGAGGCTGTGGAACTTCACCCCCGGCTTGACGGGCGCCTTGAAGCCGTGGTCCTGGACGATGGTCGGGTCCACGTTGTAGTTGCAGTAGCTGCCCAGGCCCCAGGCCTCGTGCGTGTTGACCGAGTCGTCGACGCGGTAGGCCGCGTACCCCTTGGTCGAACCGTTCTGGATGGCGGCCTGGTTGGGCGCGTCGTACGCCTTCTCGTTCTGGAAGAAGATCGTGCGGCCGCGCTCGCCGTACCACTCCACGTCGTACTTGTTGAAGTGCTCGACGAACAGGCCCGTGGCGAGCACGTCGTCGCCGTTGACGCGGACGCCGTAGTCGGCGCGGTTGGTCTCCCAGCCCCAGCCCTCGCCGTGGTCGGCGCGCCACACCCAGGTGTGGTCGATGATCACGTCGTCGCTGTTGACGACCATGCTGGTGGTGGCCTTGCCGACGTGGGCGCCGCCGATGCGGATGTACACGTCCTGCACGGTGGTGGGGTTGGC
>NZ_JBEZNL010000024.1:0-128717 GCF_040653275.1 Streptomyces sp. NPDC048002
CCAGAAGGGCGTCCAGGTTTGTCTTCACACACTGACCAACGGGCGCCCTTCGCCATGGTCGCGACCAGCACACACATCGGACTCACTCATCTAGGTCCTGCCGTGGGGCGGACCCCACGGACCCCGCGGTGGTGAGATCGGCCGTACGAAGCGTCCCCGCACGGCGCTTCGTACGGCCTCCGCGTCATTCCCGGCCGGCACGCGCGCGTACCTGATCGGTCATCTCGCGCCGGTAGCCGGCGTACGCGGCCCGCAGCGACGCGCCCGGCCAGTCGGCGGGCAGCAGCGCGGGCGGGAGAACCGGATCGGCCAGCAGATGGCGCACGGCGGCGGCGAACACGGTGAACCGGTCCGCCGGGCCGTCCGCCTCGCCGATCCGGGCCAACAGGGTCCGCGCCGTCCGGGCCCAGTCGTCCAACGGCCACAGGGTGCCCGCCAGTTCACGTGCGGGGGTGGCCGGACGCGCGGTCCAGTGCTGGGCCACCGGGCCGAGGTCCGCCGGGAGCGGGCGGGCGAGGTTGGCCGGGCGCAGCCAGACGCCCTCACGGACTTCGGCCAGCCGCAGGGCGGCCAGCCGGGCGCGCAGTTCGGCCCGCTCCGCGGGGCCTCGGCCCGTCGCGGTGATCACGGCCATCTCCCAGTCGCCGTCCCACGCGCGCGTGCGGGGACGCACCGCCTCGTCCTGGCGGCGCCGGCGTTCCAGCAGCCGGTCGCTGAGCCGGTAGACGGTGTCCGCCCGATGCAGATCACCGGCGGCGACCATGCGGCTGAGCGCGGCCCGCACGGTGGACCCGCCCACCCCGAAGGGCTCCACACCCCGCACGAGGTCCCTGACCGGCAGTTCCGGCGGATCGCTGCCCAGCAGCAGGCTCAGCACGACCGAGCGCGCGGACAGCGGGCGCAGAACGGGCTCCCCCGCCTCCGCCGTCTGATTCGTCCGCATGGGCACGTACTGTACGGCGCCGATCTTGATGTTGCACCATTGCTGCGGTCGCAGCGGAAGTGCAACACTCGCCGTATGGTCCAGACACCCGGGTACGCGCCCTACGCCACGCACGACGTCACCAACCAGCCGCCCTTCCTCGCCCCCTACGACGCCTCCGAGGACACCGCCCTGCTCGAAGGGCTGCGCCGGGAGGGCGCCGGATGGGCCGAGGACGACATCCGGTGGCTGGGCCGTACCGCGGGGGGCGCGGCCGCCCAGGAGTGGAGCGAGCAGGCGAACCGGCACGAGCCGGAGCTGCGGACGCACGACCGGTACGGGCGGCGGATCGACGAGGTCGAGTTCCACCCGAGCTGGCACGACCTGATGCGGGTCGCGGTCTCCGAGGGCCTGGCGGCGGCGCCCTGGGCGGAGGACCGGGCGGGCGCCCATGTGGCCCGTTCGGCGCGCGGGCTGGTGTGGGGGCACACCGACGCGGGACACGGCTGCCCGACGTCGATGACGTACGCGGCCGTGCCCGCCCTGCGCGCCCAGCCCGAGCTGGCCAAGATCTACGAACCCCTGCTGACCAGCAGGGAGTACGACCCCGGGCTGCGCGTGCCGACCGAGAAGCGGGGGCTGCTCGCGGGCATGGGGATGACCGAGAAGCAGGGCGGCTCCGACGTCCGGACCAACACCACCGTGGCCACGCCCAGCGCCGAGCCCGGTGTGTACACCCTGCGCGGCCACAAGTGGTTCACCTCGGCGCCCATGTGCGACGTCTTCCTCGTGCTGGCACAGGCGCCGGGCGGGCTCTCCTGCTTCCTGGTGCCGAGGATCCTCCCCGACGGCACCCGCAACGCCTTCCGCGTCCAGCGCCTGAAGGAGAAGCTCGGCAACCGCTCCAACGCCTCCTGCGAGCCGGAGTTCGACGGGACCGTGGCCTGGCTGGTCGGGCCCGAGGGCCGGGGTGTGAAGACCATCATCGAGATGGTCAACTGCACCCGGCTGGACTGCGTGATGATGTCGGCGGCGCTGATGCGCAAGACCCTCGTCGAGGCCGGCCATCACGCCCGCCACCGCAGCGCGTTCGGGGCGCGGCTGGTCGACCAGCCGCTGATGCGCAACGTTCTGGCCGACCTGGCGCTGGAGTCGGAGGCCGCCACCACGCTCACCCTGCGGCTGGCGGGCGCGGCCGACCGGGCGGTGCGCGGGGACGCCGGGGAGGCGGCGTTCCGCCGGATCGCCACCGCGGTCGGCAAGTACTGGGTGACCAAGCGCGGCCCGGCGTTCACGGCGGAGGCGCTGGAGTGCCTCGGCGGCAACGGCTACGTGGAGGAGTCGGGCATGCCCCGCCACTACCGCGAGGCCCCTCTGCTGTCGATCTGGGAGGGCTCGGGGAACGTCAACGCGCTCGACGTGCTGCGGGCCCTCGGGAAGGAACCGGCCGCCGCTCAGGCGCTGTTCGACGAACTCGCCCTGGCCCGGGGCGCGGACGCCCGGCTGGACGCGGCCGTGTCCCGGCTGAAGTCCATGTTCACCACGGCCTCCGAGGCCGGCGCACGACGGCTGGTGGAGCTGATGGCCATGGCGCTCCAGGCGTCCCTGCTGGTCCGGCACGCCCCGCCGGCGGTGGCCGACGCCTTCTGCGCGAGCCGTCTCGGCGGCGACTGGGGGCACGCCTTCGGCACCCTGCCCGACGGCGCGGACCTCGGCGCCGTCCTGAACCGTGCGCTACCGGACTCCCCGTGACCGGATCGCACACAGTTACCCGCTGATTCCTCCCCGTTGTCGGTGCCGTGGTGCAGACTCCGAAGCAGGTGGCGCTCTCTGGGGAGGATCAGGTGTTCACGGGGATCGACGAGGTCGACTGGGCCTCGATGCGACATGCGTACGGCAGTGCCGAGGACGTGCCCGGCCTGCTGAGAGGTCTGGCCTCGGCGGATCCCGCCGAACGCGAGTCCTCGCTCGACGGACTGTACGGCGCCGTGCACCACCAGGGCGACGTGTACGACTCGACGCTCGCCTGCGTGCCGTTCCTGTTCACGCTGGCGGCGGCCGAGGAACTGCCGGACCGCGGCGCCGTGGTGGAACTCCTCGTCAGCATCGGCGGTGAGGCGGGCGCGGGTGACGCCCCGGCCGCGGTGCGGGCGGGCGCCGAGCTGTTCGGCCGGCTCACCGGGGACCGGGACGTGGGGGTGCGCCGGACCGCTCCCGGCGCGCTCGTGCGGTTCCTGGACGAACCGGCCCGCGTGCTGGACCTGTTACGGGAGCGGATCACGGTGGAGCGGGACGACCGGGTCCTTCTCGCGCTCACCGAGAGCCTCGGCCTGTACACCCGGAGGCACCCCGCGCACGCCGACGCCGCGGTGGACCTCCTGATGGCGCAGAGCACCCCGCCCTACGGGCCGGAGCTGCGGCTGGCGGCCCTCGGCCAACTGGCCGCCTGCGCGCCCGACCGGATACCGGCCGACCTCGTGCCCACCGCCGTGCGGCTGCTCCAGGAGCGGTCCGAGCGGCGGGACCGGCCGCCGGTGGCGTGCGCGGGCGGGCACACCGACACGCTCGTCGGACGGCTGCGCAGACTACGGCCCTCGGACGAGGCCGGCTCGCAGCTGCTGCGCACCCTGCACCAGGCGCTGGACTCCCGGGTGACCGACCGGATCGCCCTGCTGGTGGGGCAGTTGAGCAGCCCGGACCGGGCGGACCGGTGCAACGCGGTGTGGATGTCCAGCGGGTTGTTCCGTACCTGGCGCGCCGACTACCGCCGGCCGGTGGCGCTGATCGGGGCTCAACTGGGCGAGGACGACGACCGGTTGCGGGAGGCGGCGGTGTCCGCGCTCAAGCCGCTGTTCGCGCTGGCGGCCCCGGCGGCCGACGGACTGCACGCCCTGGTGACCGCCCGCCCCGAGCTGTGGGTGCGGCAGTGGGAGCACGGCGCGCCGAGCCTCGGCGATCCGCTCACCGCACTGGTCCGCTGCGGGGACGCGCGGGCCCTGCCGGTCCTGGGCGAGGTGCTCGCCGGGGCCGTGGTACCGCACGACCTCGGCCATGAGGTCGCCGGACTGGGCGCGGCCGCCCTCCCCCTGGCCCCGGCGCTGCGCCGCCGCCTCGGATCCCTCGCGCTCGACGCCCCCGGCACCCCGGCGCGGGCGATCCCCCTGCTGCGGGCGCTCGTGGCGGCCGGGGACTCCGATGCGGCGGCGGAGACACTGCGGCTGCTGAGGGGCGCCGGTGCCCCCGGCCGGGACCTGCTCGTGGAGCAGGCGGCCCGGGCCCTCGGCTCATGGCGGTCCGCAGAGGCCGTCCCGGTCCTGCGGGGCCTGCTGGACTCGCCGCACGCGGTCGCGGCGGCGGCGGCCCTGTGGTCGGTCGAGCGGGACGCCTCCGCCGTACTGCCCGTCCTGCTCGGCGCGTTGACGGCCCCCGAGGCCCGCCAGTGGGAGACGGCCGTGGGGGCGCTGGGCCGGCTGGGGCCGCGGGCCCACGACGCGCTCCCGGCACTGCGCCGCGTGGCGGAGGCCGCGGGACCCCCGGGGCGCCGGGCCACGGCGGCGTACGCGAGGTGGCGGATCGACGGCGACACGGACGCCTGCCACGCCGTACTGCGCCCGGTCTGGGAGGGCGGCCCCCGGCTGCGCCGGCCCCTGGCCGGGTGGCTGCGCGCGATGGGGCCGGCCGCCGCGCCCCTGCGGGACCTGGTGGCGGCCGAACTCGCGGCGCCGAAGCGCCACACGGCCACCTCCGACGGCTACGCCAGCCATGACATCGCCCACGACGAGGAGTTGCTGGACCTGTGCCGGGAGGTGCTTGGCGAGTCCTAGGGCCGCGGCGGGTCGCTTCCCCCCGGAAGGAGCGGTGTCACGGGAGGGCGGGGTCGTCCGTGTGGGGCGGCTCAGCCCGTCCGTGTGGGGCGGCTCAGCCCGTCGTGCTGCCCCACAGGGGGCCGACGCGGGCCCACTCGGTGTCCCACCGGTCGATGCGGCGCTGTTCCATGCGGTCGCGCAGCGTCCGGCCGGTCACGAAGGGCACCGTCGCCGCGCCCATCCCCACCAGGCCGCCGGTGAGGCCCGCGCGCAGGCGTGCCTGGGTGGCGGTGGCGGGCCGGGTGACCAGGCGGCCGGCCGGATCCGTCCAGACGGTGACCGTCGCCCCGGCCACGCGGTCCGGGTCCACCCGGGCCTGCCCGGTGCGGGAGGAGCCGTCGGGGGCCGTCCACCGCACCCGCGCCCACTGGTTCCCGTCCCCCGCCGGGGGCTCCTGATCCGTGAGCCTGGCCTGTACGGGACGCCACTCGGCGCGCTCACGGGCCAGGGCCCGCTCCACGGATCGCGCGGTCGCCAGTCCGACGGCCACGCCCACAAGGACGGTCAGCGCCCAGGCCGCCACGAGCACCCAGGTCTCCATCGCGTCGGCACGGCGCTTGAGGGGATTGCGTCGCCAGCGCCACAGCCACACCCTCGGACCTCGCACCGCCATCGCCGGGTTCCTCCTCATGAGCACGCCGAACAGCCGGACCGCCCTCCCATACGACGGACGGGCGGCCGTTGCTCACGGCCGCCGCGGGTTCCCGGCGGGCGGACGGCCCGCGACCGGTGGACATCGGGCCGCCCCGGCCGTCCTGACCTGCGGCGGAGCGGCTTCCAGAGGTGACTGTCAGTGGCGGGGTGCAGACTGGCCGGTGTCTGGGACAGAGACGTCGCGGAGGTGATCGGCATGACCGAGGTACTGCTCGCAGTGGGCACCCGCAAGGGCCTTTTCATCGGGCGGAGGCGAGGTGGTGACTGGGAGTTCGACGAGAGCCCGTACTTCAACGCGCAGGCCGTGTACTCGGTCGCCGTAGACACCCGGGGCGGGCGTCCGCGGCTGCTGGCCGGCGGCGACAGCGCGCACTGGGGCCCGTCCGTCTTCCACTCCGACGACCTGGGCCGCAGCTGGACCGAGCCGGCCCGGCCGGCCGTCAAGTTCCCCAAGGACACGGGGGCTTCGCTGGAGCGGGTGTGGCAGCTGCACCCGGCGGCGGCCGAGCCTGACGTGATCTACGCGGGCACCGAACCGGCCGCGCTGTACCGCTCGGAGGACCGCGGGGAGACCTTCGAACTGGTCCGCCCGCTGTGGGAGCACCCGACCCGCTCCCAGTGGGTGCCCGGCGGCGGCGGGGAGGGCCTGCACACGGTGCTCACCGACGCGCGCGACCCCCGGTCGGTCACCGTCGCCGTGTCGACGGCCGGCGTCTTCCGCACCACGGACGGCGGCGCGAGCTGGGCCCCGTCCAACTCCGGTGTCTCCGCGGTGTTCCTGCCCGACCCCGACCCCGAGTTCGGCCAGTGCGTGCACAAGGTGGCCCGTGATGCGGCGGACCCAGACCGGATGTACCTGCAGAACCACTGGGGCGTGTACCGCAGCGACGACGCGGGGGCCACCTGGACGGACATCGGCGAGGGCCTGCCGTCCACGTTCGGCTTCGCGGCGGCCGCCCACCCGCACCGCGGTGACACGGCGTACGTCTTCCCCATCAACGCCGACGCCGACCGGGTGCCCGCCGACCGGCGTTGCCGTGTGTTCCGCACGGGGGACGCCGGAAGGACCTGGGAGCCGCTCTCCTCGGGGCTCCCGCAGGGCGACCACTACGGCACGGTGCTGCGCGACGCCCTGTGCACCGACGACGCCGACCCCGCCGGGGTGTACTTCGGCAACCGCAACGGCGAGGTGTACGCCTCCGCCGACGACGGCGACACCTGGCGGCAGTTGGCCTCGCATCTGCCGGACGTGCTGTGCGTGCGCGCCGCGGTGGTCGGATGAACCGCACCGGGTCGCCCGGGTCGCGCCGCGGCCTCGGCCACCGGTTGATCTCCGTGCCGTGTACGGCAGTAGTGTGACGCCCGTGGCACCACGACCCTTGCATGAGATCGTCGAACCGGGCTGGGCCGAGGCCCTCGCACCGGTCGCCGGACGGATCGCCGAGATGGGCGACTTCCTGCGCGCGGAGATAGCCGCGGGACGCACCTACCTCCCCGCCGGCGCGCACGTACTGCGCGCCTTCCAGCAGCCGTTCGACGAAGTACGCGTCCTGATCGTCGGACAGGACCCCTATCCGACCCCCGGACACGCGGTGGGCCTGTCGTTCTCGGTCGCGCCCGAGGTGCGTCCGCTGCCCGGCAGCCTGATCAACATCTACCGCGAGCTGCACACCGACCTCGGGCTGCCGCAGCCGTCCAACGGCGATCTCACGCCCTGGACGCGGCAGGGCGTCCTGCTGCTCAACCGGGCGCTCACCACCGCCCCGCGCAAGCCGGCCGCCCACCGCGGCAAGGGCTGGGAGGAGGTCACCGAACAGGCCATCCGGGCGCTCGCCGCGCGCGGCAAGCCGCTGGTGTCCATCCTGTGGGGCCGCGACGCCCGCAATCTGCGCCCGCTGCTGGGCTCGCTGCCCTCGGTGGAGTCGGCACACCCCTCCCCGATGTCGGCCGACCGCGGCTTCTTCGGCTCGCGCCCCTTCAGCAGGGCCAACGACCTGCTCATCGGCCAAGGCGGCCAGCCGGTGGACTGGCGCCTGCCGTGACCGGCGAGCGCGGGCTCCTCGCCGTCGACTCGGGCGGTTCCGGACTGCGCGTGGTGGTCGGCACCGCCGAGCGGGGGGTGCTGGGGCAGCGGGAGTCCCGCGAGCCGGTGCGCACCGGGGCGGGCGGTATCGACCCCGGACATCTGATGCGTCAACTGGTGCCGATGGTCCGCGAGTTGACGGCTGAGACCGGCATTGGCGCGTTGACCGCGGGTGCCGTCGGCGCCGCCGGGCTCGCCACGCTGGGTGACGCCCTGCGGGCGGAGCTGCCGGCCGCGCTGGAGCGGGAGTTCGGCCTCGGCAGGGTCGCGCTGGCCGCCGACGCGGTCACCGCCTACGTCGGCGCCCTCGGCACCGGTCCCGGCGCCGTCGTGGCGGCCGGCACGGGCCTCGTCGCCATCGGCACCGATCTGACGAGCTGGCGCCGCGCGGACGGCTGGGGCCATCTGCTCGGCGACTGCGGCGGCGGGGCCTGGATCGGCCGGGCCGGTCTGGAGGCGGCGCTGCGCGCGCACGACGGACGGCCCGGCGGATCGGCCGCCCTGCTCGCCCGCGCCGAGAAGGCGTTCGGCCCGGTGTCCGGGCTGCCCGGGCAGCTGTACCCGCGGCCGGACCGGCCCGCCGTCCTCGCCTCCTTCGCCCCGGACGTCGCCGCCCTCGCCGGGCAGGACCCGGTCGCCGGGGCCATCTGCCGTGCGGCGGCACGGCACATGGCGGAATCCGCGGCGGCGGTCTGCCCGCCCGACGGCGCACCCCGGGTGGCACTCACCGGAGGACTGCTCAAGACGGGGGACGCGCTCCTCGTCCCCCTGGAGGAGGAGTTGGCCGAGCGGCTGCCGCACGCGCGCCGGGTGCGCGCCGACGGAGACCCCCTGCTGGGAGCGGTGCGGATCGCCACCGAACTGGCGTCGGGGGACATCGCCCTGCCGAGTGACAGTGCGCTGCTCACCGTGGTGACCAGCATGGGAGTCTGATCGGCCGGGCCGCCCGGGTCCGCAACGCGCGTAACTCATCAGACAAAACCGGACGGATACCGCTCACCTGCACCCTCCCCGAACAGGGGAACCCCGGAAGCCAGTAACATGCGGCGCCATGAGCTCCCCCACTGGGCCCGCCGGCCTGCCCGTACGAATGCCGCGACCCCGTCAGCCCGGTCGGCACCGCCGTCCCGAGCCCCTGGCCGCCCCCGAGGGCGCGCCCGCGCTGGTTCTCGCGGTTCCGGGCACACCGGGCGCCGCCACCCGCAGCCTCGCCGAGGAGGTCGTGAGCATCGCCCGCTCCGAGCTGCCCGGCCTCGACGCCCGGATCGGGTACCTCGACGGGGACGACTCCGAGTTCCCCACGCTGCAGTCCGTGCTCGCGCACACCGCCCAGGAGCGCACCGCACGCTACGAGCAGGCCGTCGCCGCCGGCGTGGAGGCCAAGGAGCCCGACGGCCCGGTGGCCGTCGTCGTGCCGCTGCTGGCCGGCCCGGACAGCGCCCTGCTGCGCCAGATCCGCCAGGCGGTCATGGAGAGCCGTGTCGCCGCCGATCTGACCGACGCGCTCGGCCCGCACCCGCTGCTCGCCGAGGCCCTGCACGTGCGCCTGTCGGAGGCCGGTCTCGCCCGCGCCGACCGCGCCCGCCTGTTCACGGTGGCGACCGCGGCGGACGGCATCATCCTGGCCTCCGTGGGGGGCGAGGAGGCCGTCCAGGCGGCCGGTATCACCGGCATGCTCCTCGCCGCCCGGCTCGCCGTGCCGGTGATGGCCGCGGCGCTCGACCAGGAGGGCTCGATCGCCTCCGTCGCCGAGCAGCTGCGCGGCTCCGGTTCGCAGCAGCTGGCGCTCGCCCCGTACCTGATAGGGCCGGAGATCGAGCCGGCGCTGATCGAGGAGGCGGCCAAGGAGGCGGGCTGCTCCGCCGCCGAGGCGCTGGGCCCCTACCCGGCCATCGGCAAGCTGGCGCTGGCCAAGTACACCTCGGCGCTGGGCATCGCCCCCCAGCAGCCGCAGCAGGGCGCGCCGGTCCGCTGAGGCCCGGCACGCCCCCGGCACGACGAGAAGGGCCCGCTCCGCGCAGGAGCGGGCCCTTCGTCGTCCAGGGGCGGAAGGCGCGCCACCATCGGACGGGCCGCGCCCGTCCCGCTCAGCCGATGACCACGCAGGAGGCGGCCGCGACCTCCAGCGAGCCGCCGTGGCGCGGGAGGCCGGAGGCCGGGTCCACCGTGAACCAGGCCACGTCGCCGGACCGCTCGTTGGCGACGTACAGGCGGCCGCCGGACTCGGTGAGGTCGCGCGGCCAGTGACCCCGGCAGGGCACGGTGCCCAGCAGCCGCAGCGTCTCGCCCTCGACGGCGAACGTGGAGAGGACGTCCTCGCCGCGGGTGGCGGTCCACAGGAAGCGGCCGTCGGGCGAGACGGCGATGCCCGACGGATAGGCGTCGCCCGCCGGAGCGCCCGGCAGCACCGGGATCTCCGTCAGCGGCTTCAGGGAGCCGTCGGCGGCGTCCCAGCGACAGGCGGTGACCGTGGGGGTGAGTTCGTTCAGCACGTAGGCGCGGGCGCCGTCGGGGTGGAAGGCGAGGTGCCGGGGGCCGGAGCCGGGGCGCAGCGCGTACTCGCCGTGCAGGTCGAGGCGGCCCTCGGTCAGTGTGCACACCCGTACCGAATCGGTGCCGAGATCCACACTGACGGCCCAGCGTCCGCTCGGGTCGGCCTGCACCTGGTGGGCGTGCGGGCCCTGCTGGCGGGGCGTGTGCGGGCCCGAGCCGGTGTGCGCGAGGACGCTCGACGCGGCGGGCCCCAGCGAGCCGTCGGGGCGCAGCGGGACGGCGCTGACGCTTCCGGAGCCGTAGTTGGCGGTGAGGAGGTGCCCCGCGTAGAGACCGAGGTGGGTGGGCCCGCGGCCCGCCACGGGGGTGGGCGGGCCCAGGGGCTCCGGCCTGCCGCCGTTCACCCGGTACGCGGCCGCCGTGCCCTCGGTCGTCTCGCTGACGGCGTAGAGCGTGCCGCCGTCCGGCGCCAGGGCGAGGTAGGAGGGATCGGGCAGGTCGTCCACGCCGCCGAGGACGGCCAGCGCCCCGCTGTCGGCGTCCACCGCCGCCACCACGATGCCCGCGCCGCCGGCCGCCGTGAACGAGCCGATGAAGGCCCTCCTGCTGCCCCTGCCTGCCACCGCTGTCCCCTCTCCGTCGGGTGCGTCCGGAGGCGACGGTAGCAGTCGATCAGTTGCGGTCTAGACCACGTCGCCCCAAGCGGAGGGCGCCCGGTCGATGAGTTCCCGCCGTGTCCGGAGTCTCTTCCGGTGACCGTCGCAGGAGCACCCGGCACCTGCCCGGACCGACACACCCCCGGAGGACTTCATGACGACCGCGCCCGACGATCCGGCCGCCGCCCTTCCCGGCCGCCCGCCCGTCGTCGACCTGGCCACCTGGCAGACCGCGCGGGACGAACTCCTGGTGCGGGAGAAGGCGCACACCCGGGCCGGCGACGCCCTCGCCGCGGCCCGGCGCCGGCTGCCGATGGTGGAGGTGGACAGGTCCGTGGAGGTCGTCGGACCGGACGGCCCGGTGCCGTTCCTCGACCTGTTCCAGGGACGCGAGGAGCTGCTCGTCTACCAGCACATGTGGTACGACGGCGCGCCGCACCAGGGCCAGTGCGAGGGCTGCACCAACGCGGCCTGGAACCTCAGGGACTCGGTCTACCTCAACGCCCGCGGGGTGTCGTTCGCCGTGCTGACCACGGGGCGCTGGGCGGAGGTGGCCGCGTTCGTGGAGTTCATGGGCTACACGCAGCCCTGGTACTCGGTGCGGGGCGTGGCCGGTCCGGTCGGCGGCGACATGGGATACCTCGCCTGCTTCCTGCGCGACGGCGACCGGGTCTTCCTGACCTACTCCACCACCGGACGCGGCAACGAGGTCGCGAACGCGGTCTTCGGTCTGCTCGACCTGACCCCGAACGGCCGGGGCGAGGCGTGGGAGGACAACCCGGAGGGCCGGCCCGAGGGGCGCCACGCGTGCTGGTACTGGCGCACGGACGTGGACGGCGCCCCCACCTGGGCCCCCACCAGCCGCCCCGTTCCCCAGTGGACCCGTCCGGGCGCGACCCCCGAGGAGTCGCTCGGCCGGACCGGTCCGCACCACTGACGGAGGGAGGCTCAGGCCCCCACGAGCGGTGACCCGGAAGGGGTCCGCAGGGGCGTCGCGAGTTCGGCCAGGGCCCGCTCCAGGCCGTGCAGGTGGGCCAGGGCGGGCTCGGCCGCCGCCGGGGACTCGGCGGGCCGCGCGGGCTCGTCCGCGGTGTTCCCGGTGAGCGCCTCGACCGCCGCCTCCACCCGCCAGCAGGCCGCCGCGAGACGGGCGTCGTGCGAGGCGACCGGGTCGGCGGCCACCGCGACCAGGCCGCGGATCTCGCGGGCGCAGTCGTCCAGCAGCGCCAGCACCCGGCGGGCGCGGCGCTTGCGGGCCGGCATCGGGTTGAGCGGGTGGACCAGCGGGGCGATCGACAGCCGGACCCGGCCGAGCAGGGTCTCCAGTTCGGCCACGCGCGAGGCGGGGTCGGCGGTCGGGGAACCCGCCAGCCGGGCGGCGGCCTCGGCGGTCGCCGCGTGGACGCAGCGCAGGGCCCGCTGGATCCACGCGTCGGTGACGGCGTGGGTCGTCACGGGCAGCACGAACAGCACGGCGAGCACGGCACCCAGCGCCCCCACCCCGGTCTCGGCCAGCCGCAGCGCCAGCAGCGCGGGATCGAGGACGCCGAGCAGACCGTAGAGGAGACCGGCGAGGAGGGTGACGCAGAGCATCATCCAGGTGTACGAGACGGCCGCCGTGTAGAAGATGCCGAAGACGCAGACGGCGAGGATCACGGCGGTGGGGAGCAGTGCCCCGTCCAGCGGGATCGCGACGACGAGGCCCAGACCGATGCCGAGCACCGTGCCGAGGACCCGCCGGAAGCCGCGGACCAGGGTCTCGCCGCGCGAGGTGGTGTTGACGAACACCCACCAGGTCGCGCCGACGGCCCAGTACCAGCGCTCCCCCGAGACCAGCTGCCCCACCACGAGGGCGAAGCCGGCCCCCGCGGTCGCCTGGACGGCCTGGCGGGTGGTCACCCGCGCCAGTCCGGTGCCGCCCGGTGCGGCGGGCACGGGGGCGGCGGGGACGCGGCGCTCGTAGCACCACAGTCCGAAGCGGACGGCGAAGGCGGTGAGGAGGGAGAGCAGCAGGGAGGCGTACAGCTCGGGGAGATGGCTCGGGGTCGCCTGGAGGAACTGCGCCACGAAGTACGTCATGAACGCGAAGACACCGAGGCTGTGGCCGCGCGGGCCCCAGCGGCGGGCGTACACGCCCGCGCCGACGACCGCGAGGAAGGTGAGGTCGCGGGCGAGCGGCTGGTCGTGGAGTTCGGCGGCGGCGGCGAGCACCGGCAGGCCGACCAGCGGCAGCAGCGCGGTGGTGACGGCCTGGCCGCGGACGGTGGCGTCGGTGACGGTGAACAGGGCGAGCAGCGCGGCGAGGCCGCCGGTGACGGCTCCGAGGAGGGAGTGACCGGCCTGCCCGCACACCACGACCGCGAGGCCGATGCCGAGCACGGCCCGCGCGGCGAAACGCAGCCGCGTCCGGCCCGGGTCCGGCGCCACGAACACCCTCTTCAGCAACTGCTCCCCGCCCCTTCGAACCGGCATGAAAAAGGCGCCGCGGGGTCCGCAGCGCCATCGACGGCTCCATGAGAGCATCCCTTCGGCTCCTGGCTCAAGCGATGCCCGGACCACTGGTCCATTGGCCCAACCCGCGCGGCCCCGACCAGGCTGCTGACGAGCCAACGGACCACGGGCCGCGGCCCACGCCGGTGCCGTCGGGCTGGACCATTGGTACAGTTCTCGAAGATCACGACGGATGAGGAGGCGCCGGTCGCCGTGGCCGTGGACGAGCTGGACACCCGCATCCTGCGCCTGCTGCTGGAGCAGCCGCGCACCAGCGTGCGCGAGTACGCCCGGGTGCTCGGCATCGCCCGCGGCACCCTCCAGGCGCGGCTCGACCGGCTGGAGCGGGACGGCGTGATCACCGGCACCGGGCCCACGCTGTCGCCGGGCGCCCTCGGTCATCCGGTGCTCGCGTTCGTCCACATCGAGGTGACCCAGGGCCACCTCGACGACGTGGGCGACGCGCTGGCGGCCGTACCGGAGATCGTGGAGGCGTTCTCGATCACGGGCGGCGGGGATCTGCTGACCCGGGTGGTGGCGCGGGACAACGCGCACCTGGAGGACGTGATCCAGAAGCTGATCAGCCTGCCGGGGGTGGTGCGGACCCGGACCGAGGTGGCCCTGCGCGAGCGGGTGGCGCACCGGCTGCTGCCGCTGGTGGAGTCGGTGGGGCGCTCGGCGCGGCAGTGATGGTGTTCGCACTGCTCCGTTGAGACGGCGTCCACCTGTCCGCTGAGACGGCGCCGACCGGTCCGCGCGTACGAACCTCCCCTTTCGAACCGGCCTCTCCCGACCCGTTGACCCTCAGCCGCCCCTTCCCTAGGGTCTGGTCGACCATTCGTACGGCGTTCGACATATCGACCCGTCGATGCGCCTACGCCTACGACGTCGACTCGTGGAGGAGCACCCATGGCACCGCCCCTCTCCAGACGATCCCTTCTTCAGGCCGGCGCGCTCACCGCGGCCGCCACCGCCGCCCACCTCCCCACCGCGGCCGCCGCCCCTGGGGTGCCCGCCGCCCCGGCCGCGCTGCCCGCACCCGCCGCCTGGACCGTGCGGCCCTTCGGGCTCGACGAGGTGGCCCTCGGGCCGGGCGTCTTCGCCGACAAGCGCGAGCTGATGCTGGACCACGCCCGCGGCTACGACGTGAACCGGCTGCTCCAGGTCTTCCGAGCCAACGCGGGTCTGCCCACCGGGGACGCCGTCGCCCCCGGCGGCTGGGAGGGGCTGGACGGCGAGGCCAACGGCAATCTGCGCGGCCACTACACCGGTCACTTCATGACCATGCTCGCCCAGTCCTGGGCGAGCACCGGCGAGCAGGTCTTCACCGACCGGCTCCGCCACATGACCGACGCGCTGACCGAGGTGCGCGAGGCCCTGCGCCGGGACCCGGTGGTCCGCGCCACCGCCGGCCGCTTCGGCACCGCCGCCGAGCAGCCGCGCGGCTCCTACCAGTACGTCGACCTGCCCGCCGGCGTCCTCGGCGGAGCGACGGCGGTGACCGTCTCCGCCTGGGTGAGGCCCGCCCACGCCGGGAACTGGGCCCGGATCCTCGACTGCGGCGACAACACCACGCGCTATCTGTACCTGGCCGCCCGCAACGCCGACGGCGTCCCCCGGTTCGCGATCACCACCGGCGGCCCCGGCGCCGAGCAGGGGCTCAACGGCACCGCCGCGCTGCCGCTGGACCGCTGGAGCCACCTGGCCGTGACGATCGCGGACGGCACCGGCGTGCTCTACGTCGACGGCGTCGAGGTCGCCCGCAACACCGCGATGACCCTCACCCCGGCCGCGCTCGGCACTCCCGTGAACAACTGGCTGGGCCGCTCGAACTTTCCCGCCGACCCCGTCTTCGCGGGCGCCTTCGACGCGTTCGACCTGTGGTCCCGGGCCCTGTCCGCCACCGAGATCGCCGCGTTGCGGGACAACCGCGCCGCCGACAGCCCCGCCGGACGCGGCGACCTGGTGTCGTACTCCTTCGACGAGACGGGCGGCACCGCCTTCGCCGACGAGTCGGGGCGGGGGCTGACGGCCACCCTGCGGCGCACCTGGGGAGCCCCGAGCCATCCGGGGTTCCTCGCCGCGTATCCGGAGACCCAGTTCATCGAGCTGGAGTCGATGACCGGTTCGGACTACACCCGGGTGTGGGCGCCCTACTACACCGCGCACAAGATTCTGCGCGGGCTGCTGGACGCCCACCTCGCCACCGGCGACACGCGGGCGCTCGACCTCGCCTCCGGGATGGGCGACTGGATGCACTCACGGCTCTCGAAGCTGCCCGGAGCCACGCTGCAACGCATGTGGGGGATCTTCTCCAGCGGCGAGTTCGGCGGCATCGTGGAGGCGATCGTCGACCTGCACACCCTCACCGGGAAGGCCGAACATCTCGCGCTGGCCCGCCTGTTCGACCTGGACCGGCTCATCGACGCCTGCGCGGCGAACACCGACGTCCTCGACGGACTCCACGCCAACCAGCACATCCCGATCTTCACCGGGTACGTCCGGCTGTACGACGCGACGGGCGAGGAGCGCTATCTCACCGCGGCGCGGAACTTCTGGGACATGGTCGTCCCGCACCGCATGTACGGCATCGGCGGCACCAGCACCGGCGAGTTCTGGCGGGCGCGGGACGCCGTGGCGGGCACGATCGGCGCGACCACAGCCGAGACCTGCTGCGCGTACAACCTGCTGAAGCTGAGCCGGACGCTGTTCTTCCACGAGCAGGCGCCGAAGTACATGGACTACTACGAGCGGGCGCTGCACAACCAGGTGCTCGGCTCCAAGCAGGACCGGGCCGACGCGGAGAAGCCGCTCGTGACCTACTTCATCGGGCTCACCCCCGGCCATGTGCGGGACTACACCCCCAAGCAGGGCACCACCTGCTGCGAGGGCACCGGCATGGAGAGCGCCACGAAGTACCAGGACTCGGTGTACTTCCGGACGGCCGACGACCGCGCCCTCTACGTCAACCTGTTCAGCCCCTCCACCCTGACCTGGGCGGAGAAGGGCCTCACGGTCACCCAGACCACCCGGTACCCGGCGGAACAGGGCACCACGCTGACCTTCGCGGGTTCCGGCGCCGCCTTCGAGCTGCGGCTGCGGGTGCCGGCCTGGGCGACGGCGGGGTTCCGGGTGACGGTCAACGGCGCCGCCGTGGCGGGCACCGCCACGCCCGGCGGCTACTTCACGGTGGCCCGCACCTGGCGCGGCGGCGACGTGGTCCGGATCTCCGTGCCCTTCCGGCTTCGGGTGGAGCGGGCCCTCGACGACCCGACCCTCCAGACGCTCTTCCTCGGCCCGGTGAACCTGGTCGCCCGCGATCCCTCGACCGACCTCCTGCGCCTGGCGCTCTACGGCAACGCGGGGCTCTCCGGTGATCTGCTGCCGTCCCTCACCCCGATGGCGGGCAACCCGCTGCACTTCACCCTCGGCTCCACCGTGTTCGCGCCGTTCGCGGAGGGCACGGAGGATCCGACGCACGCCTACTTCCGGCGTGCGGAACCCCGGGTGGTCTTCGGTAACTCCGACTCCGGGATCGCCAATCCGGCGCGGTCCGACGGCACCACGCTGCTGGACGAGATCTGGGCCGGGGCGCCGTTCGCCGGCAAGAACGCGCTGGTCGCCCGGGTGCGGTCCACCGTCGACGCCTGGGTGGGGGCCGGCCTGCTCGGCGCGGCCGACGGGCGGACAGTGGTGAGCACGGCGCAGCGGGCCACGTACGCCCGCTGACCCCTCACCCGCACGGGCTCCGGCGCAGGGCCGGGGCCCTCAGGACTTCCGGCGCGGCTTGCCCCGGCGGCCCGGCGCCGCCTTCTTCGCCGGGGCGGGCTTGCGGCGCTGGGAGGCGGCCTCGGGACGCTTGCGCCGGGGCTGTTCCGGGGCCTGTGCCTGGGGGGCCGTGCGGCCCCGGGTGCTGTTGACGGTCCGGCCGCGCACGACGCCGATGAAGTCCTCGACCAGGTCCGTCGTCGCCTCCTCCGGCCAGGACAGGGCGATGCCCGACTGGGGCGCGTCCACCAGGGTGCGGTAGGTGAGGTCCTTGCGGTGGTGGAGCCGGGCCAGCGACTGGGGCACGACGAGCAGGCCGACGTTGGCGGCGACCAGTTCGACGGCGTCCGCGGTGGTGGCGGGGCGCTCGAAGCCGGGCTGCCCCGGCGGCCGGTCCCAGCCGATCACGTCGTCCAGCGGATGGAAGAGCACCTCGTCGGCGAGGTCCTCGGCGGTCACCTCCTCCACCGCGGCCACGGCGTGGTCCTTGGGTACCACGACCACGGTGGTCTCGGTGTAGAGGGGGATCGCGCTGAAGAACGTCCGGTCGACGGGCAGCCGGACGAACCCGGCGTCGGCGCCCCCTTCCCGCAGCAGCCCGGGGGCCTCGGCCGCGGTGACGGAGAGGAGTTCCAGTGGCGTGTCCGGGTAGCGCTCGTTCCAGATCCGCACCCATTTCGCGGGTGTCACTCCCGGAACGTAGGCGAGCCGGAAGGTCTGGGGTGCTTGCGAGCCTGTCACCGGGCCAGGTTACCGGCCGTGGTCGGCGGGGGTTCGGCCAGTGGATACCCTGGAGCCATGACGTCGCACCAAAACTCCCAGACGATGAAGCCGGCCACCGCCGCCAAGAAGCTGGGTGTGTACCTCGAAGCCACCCCCGCGGAGTTCCGGGAGGGTGTCGTCTCGCGTGCCGAGCTGAACGCGCTCCAGGCGGACCCGCCCCAGTGGCTGAGCGAGCTGCGGCGCACCGGCCCGCACCCCCGTCCGGTGGTCGCGGCGAAGCTTGGCGTGTCCATCGCGGGGCTCGCTCGGGGCGCCGTGACCGAGCCGCTCACCACCGAGCAGATCGAGGCGCTGAAGCAGGAGCAGCCCGAGTGGCTGACGAAGGAGCGCGCCACGCAGGCCGAGGTCCGCAAGGAGTCGGCCCGTATCAAGCAGAAGCACGCCGAGCAGGCGGCCAAGCAGGACTCCTGACCCGCCCCGGCGGACGCGGCGGGGACGCGGGAAGCGCCCCCGAAACCCGAATACGTACAGGCGTACGACCCTGGGATCATCCTGGGCATGTCGCGCAGCCTGGAATCGCTGGTCGTCCGCCACACCCGCCGTGTCCCCTCCCCCGTCGGCACCACCGGCGAAGGGGCCGTCGCCGCACGCCAGTTGGACGCGGCACTGATGGCGGTCGGCTTCAAGCTCTCCGCCGGACTGCTGGAGCGTCTCTCGGGGCTGTCGCGGGAGACGGTCGTGGACACGGCCGTGCGCACGCCGGCGACGGTCCGTGAATCGGTCGGCGACCACGTCCGGCACAACGCCTACTTCGTCGACTTCCCGGCCGACGTCCCCGACACGGAGTACTTCTGGCGGGACTGCGTCCTGCGGGCGCTCGCCGACGAGTCCGTATGCCCCGGCCTCCTCGCCCTTGACGAAGGCTCCGGCCGCCCCGCCTGAACGCGGGGCGGCCGGAGCCTTTTCCGTGGCCGCGATCAGCTGTCGTAGTCCACCGTCAGCGTCTCGGAGACCGGGTACGACTGGCAGGTGAGGACGTAGCCCGCCTCCACCTCGGACTTCTCCAGGGCGAAGTTGCGGCGCATCTCGGCCTTGCCGTCGGTCACCAGTGCGCGGCAGGTGCCGCAGACGCCGCCCTTGCAGGCGAACGGCAGGTCGGGGCGGGAGAGTTGGGCGCCGTCGAGGACGGTCCGTTCCCTCGGGAGGGCGGCGGTGGTGGTGCGGCCGTCGAGGACGACGGTGACCTGGCTGACGGGGCCGGTGGGCCCGGTCTCCGTGTGCCGGACCTCGCGCACCGGTTCGTCGTCGGCGTAGAACAGCTCCTGGTGGACGCGGTCGGCGGGGACGCCGAGCCCGTCGAGGACGCGCTGGGCGTCGCGGACCATGCCGTGCGGGCCGCACAGCCACCAGTGGTCGGCGGTCCGCACGTCGACCAGGCCGTCGACGAGCGCCGCGAGCCGTTCGGCGTCGAGGCGCCCGGAGAGCACCTCGGCCTCCCGGGGTTCGCGGGAGAGGACGTGGGCGAGCTGGAAGCGGCTCGGGTAGAGGTCCTTGAGGTCGGCGAGTTCGTCGGCGAACATCACCGTGCCGGTGCGGCGGTTGCCGTAGAAGAGGGTGACCGTGGAGCGGGAGTCGGCGGCCAGGACGGACTCGGCGATGGACAGCATGGGCGTGATGCCGGAGCCCGCGGCGATCAGCACGTGATGGGCGGGGGTGGTCAGGTCGGGCGTGAAGGTGCCGGTGGGGGCCATCACCTCGACGGTGTCCCCGGGGCGCACCTCGTTGACCAGCCAGGCGGAGAACAGGCCGCCGGGCACCACCCGCACACCGATGCGGGGGGCCGAACCGACGGGTGTGCAGATCGAGTACGAGCGGCGCTCGTCGCGGCCGTCGATCTCGCGCCGCAGGGTCAGGGACTGACCGGGCGCGAAGGCGAACTCCTCGGCCAGCTCGGGCGGGATCTCGAAGCCGACGGCCGCGGCGTCCTCGCAGAGCGGCCGCACCGCGGCGACCCGCAGCTCGTGGAAGACCGGACGGCGGCGCGGGCGCGGCTTCACGGCCTCGGCGGGGGCGGTCGGGGCCATCTAGATCTCCTTGACGTACTCGAAGGGCTCACGGCAGGCGCGGCAGCGCCAGAGCGCCTTGCAGGAGGTGGCGGCGAACCGGGAGGTCTCCTCGGTCTCGGCCGAGCCGCAGCGCGGGCAGGCCACCGTGCGGCGGGTGGGCGACAGGGTGAGCGGCACCGGGCCGCGGGGCGCGGCGGCGGGCGGGGCGATGCCGTGCTCGGTGAGCCTGCGCCGGCCCTCCGGGGTGATCCAGTCGCTGGTCCACGGCGGGTTCAGCACCGTGCGGATCTCCACGCGCTTGTATCCGGCGTCCCTCAGCCGGGCGGCGACGTCGGCGCGCATCTCCGCCATGGCGGGGCAGCCGGAGTAGGTCGGGGTGAGTTCGGCGACGACCGTGCCGTCCTCGGCGAGGGTCACCGCGCGCAGCACCCCCAGATCGGCGAGGGTCAGCATGGGCAGCTCGGGGTCCGGCACCTGCTCGGCGACGCGCCGGGCGTGCTCCGCGTCGAGCGCGAGGGTCACCATGTCGCCCCCGGAAGGGCGCGGGCCACGCTCTGCAACTCGGTGAGCAGCGGGGCGAGATGCTCGGTGTGCTCGCCGTCGCGGCCGGAGCCGGGGCACGGCCGGTACACCGGCATCGGCAGTCCGGCCTCCTCGGTGACCTGGCGCAGCACCTCCACGACCTCGGTCCGGACGTCGCAGGCGGTGAACAGCTCACCCAGGTAGGGCGCGGCCTGCTCGACGGCCCTGCGCATCCGGCGGTGCGACTCCTCGGTGCCGTCGCCCAGGCGCACCGCCCACTCGGCCGCGTACTGCCGGTGGTAGGTCAGTTCCTTCACGCCCTTGGCGGCGACGGCGGAGAGCACCGGGTCGGGGTGGGCGGCCAGCCGCTCGAACTGGGCGAGGCGCCAGCTGGACAGCACCAGCAGCCGGACCACGGTGAACGCGAAGTCCCCGTTGGGCAGTTCGGCCAGGCGTACGTTGCGGAAGTCGGCGGGGTCGCGGAGGTAGGCGTAGGCGTCCTCGTCACGGCCGGTGCCGTCCACCTGGCCGGCCCGGGAGTACAGCAGCCGGGCTTGGCCGAGCAGGTCGAGGCCGATGTTGGCGAGCGCGACCTCCTCCTCCAGCTCGGGTGCGCGGGTGATCCACTCGGCGAGGCGCTGGGCGCCGATCAGCGCGTCGTCGGCGAGCGCGACGCAGGTCGCGGCGAGTTCGGTGGCGTCCACGCCGTCGGGGACGGTGGTGTCGACGCCGTGCAGGGGGTCCTCGAAGCCGGTGCCGTAGGCCCAGCGGGTGTCGTCCTCGTGGCCCTCGGCGAGGGTCATGTAGACGTGGTCCTCACTCATCCCCGGCTCCTAAATGTGCGGGACATCGTCGGGGATGTCGTAGAACGTCGGGTGGCGGTAGACCTTGTCGGCGCTGGGGGCGAAGAAGGGGTCCTTCTCGTCGCGGGTCGAGGCGGCGATGTGCTCCGAGCGCACCACCCAGATCGACACGCCCTCGTTGCGCCGGGTGTAGAGGTCGCGGGCGTGGGTCAGGGCCATCGCGTCGTCGGCCGCGTGCAGCGATCCGACGTGGACGTGGTTCAGTCCGCGCTTGCCGCGCACGAACACCTCGTACAGCGGCCAGGTCCGGGGGTCGCTCATGCCGTCGGTTCCTTCCGGGCCCGCTTGGCCGCGTGGGCGGTGGCCGCCTCGCGCACCCAGGCGCCGTCCTCGTGGGCGCTTCTGCGCCGTTGTGTCCGCTGGGCGTTGCAGGGGCCGCCGCCCTTGATGACCCGCATCAGCTCGTCCCAGTCGGGGGTGCCGAAGTCGTGCGCGCCGCGCTCGGCGTTCCACCTCAGGTCCGGGTCGGGCAGGGTGACGCCGAGCTTCTCCGCCTGCGGGACGGTCATGTCGACGAAGCGCTGCCGCAGTTCGTCGTTGCTGTGCCGCTTGATCTTCCAGGCCATCGACTGCGCCGAATTGGGCGAGGCGTCGTCGGGCGGGCCGAACATCATCAGGGACGGCCACCACCAGCGGTTCACGGCGTCCTGCACCATCTCCCGCTGGGCGTCGGTGCCGCGCATCATCGTCATCAGCAGCTCGTAGCCCTGCCGCTGGTGGAACGACTCCTCCTTGCAGATCCGCACCATGGCGCGCGCGTACGGGCCGTAGGAGCTGCGGCAGAGCGGGACCTGGTTGCAGATCGCGGCGCCGTCGACGAACCAGCCGATCACGCCGACGTCGGCGAAGCTCAGCGTCGGGTAGTTGAAGATCGACGAGTACTTCTGGCGGCCCTCGATCAGCCGGTCGGTGAGGTCCGCGCGGTCCGCGCCGAGGGTCTCGGCGGCCGAGTACAGGTAGAGCCCGTGTCCGGCCTCGTCCTGGACCTTGGCGAAGAGGATGGCCTTACGGCGCAGGGACGGCGCACGGGTGATCCACTCGCCCTCGGGCTGCATGCCGATGATCTCCGAGTGGGCATGCTGCGCGATCTGCCGGACCAGCGTCTTCCGGTACGCCTCGGGCATCCAGTCGCGCGGCTCGATGCGGTGGTCGCGCGCGATCGTCGCGTCGAAGTGCTCCTGGAGCGCGTCCGGGGGCGAGTCCTCGGCGAGGTGTGTCGTGGTCATCAGCACCAGCTTCCCAACCGACCATTCGTTCGGTATCAGTGTGACGCGTTTTCCCGTCCCCGGCAAGACCCGTACGCCGTTCAACGGCGCTTCCCCGGTGAACCCCGGAACCACCCTTGACAGGCCGCGGGCCGGGCTGGTTGTTTGGCGGTGCGGAACGCAGACCGAATGGTCGGTTGGGCAGTGAGGCGGTGGAGACGGTGACACAGACCTCCGACACGGCATCGCCCGCACGGGCGATGTTCGCCGCGGACGAGGCGTCCCGGGGGCTCGGGATCGAACTGCTGGAGCACGGCGAGGGCACGGCCGTGCTCCGCATGACCGTGACCGGCGCGATGGTGAACGGCCACGGCATCGCCCACGGCGGCTACGTCTTCCTGCTCGCCGACACCGCCTTCGCCTGCGCGTGCAACAGCCACGGCCCGGTGACGGTCGCGGCGGGCGCCGACATCACCTTCGTCGCCGCGGCGCACGAGGGCGACGTACTCGTGGCCCGCGCGGACGAGCGGACCCGGTACGGCCGCAGTGGTATCTACGACGTGAGCGTCCGGCGCGGCGACGAGGTCGTCGCGGAGTTCCGCGGACGCAGCCGCAGCATCGACCGGACCCCCACCCGGGCGCCGAAGGAGTCGCGATGAGCAAGCCGGGCGAACCCCTCCCCCACGACCTGCGGGACGACGCCGAACGACTGAGCCGGGAGGAGCTCGCGGAGCTCCAGCTCGAACGGCTGCGGTCGACCCTGCGGCACGCCTACGACCATGTGGAGCTGTACCGCCGGAAGTTCGACGCGGCCGGGGTCGCCCCCGAGGACTGCCGCTCGCTCGCGGACCTCGCCCGGTTCCCCTTCACCACCAAGGCCGACCTCCGGGACACCTACCCCTTCGGCATGTTCGCCGTGCCCATGTCCGAGGTGCGGCGGGTGCACGCCTCCAGCGGCACCACGGGACGCCCCACGGTCGTCGGCTACACCGAGAACGACATCTCGACCTGGTCGGACGTGGTGGCCCGCTCGATCCGGGCGGCCGGCGGCCGCCCCGGCCACAAGGTCCACATCTCCTACGGCTACGGCCTGTTCACCGGCGGACTCGGCGCCCACTACGGCGCCGAGCGGGCGGGCTGCACGGTGATCCCCGCCTCGGGCGGTATGACGGCCCGGCAGGTGCAGATCATCCAGGACTTCCGGCCCGAGATCATCATGGTCACCCCGTCCTACATGCTCACCCTGCTCGACGAGTTCGAGAAGCAGGGCGTCGACCCGCGCGCGTCCTCCCTGCAGGTCGGCATCTTCGGCGCCGAGCCGTGGACCGAGGAGATGCGCCGGGAGATCGAGGAGCGCGCCGGGATCCACGCCGTGGACATATACGGGCTCTCCGAGGTGATCGGCCCCGGTGTGGCGCAGGAGTGCGTGGAGACCAAGGACGGGCTCCACATCTGGGAGGACCACTTCTACCCGGAGGTCGTCGACCCGGTCACCGACGAGGTCATGGCCGAGGGCGAGGAGGGCGAGATCGTGTTCACCTCGCTCACCAAGGAGGCCCTGCCGATCATCCGGTACCGCACCCGGGACCTGACCCGGCTGCTGCCGGGCACCGCCCGCCCCGCCTTCCGCCGGATGCGGAAGGTCACCGGTCGCTGCGACGACATGCTGATCCTGCGCGGGGTGAACGTCTTCCCCACGCAGATCGAGGAGATCGTGCTGCGCACCCCGGCCGTGGCCCCGCACTTCCAGATCCGGCTCACCCGGCGCGGCCGCATGGACCACATGACCGTACGGGTGGAGGCGCGCCCCGACGCGGATTCCGAGCAGCGGCGGGCGGCCGCGCGGCTCATCGCGCAGGGCGTGAAGGACGGCGTGGGCGTCAGCGTCGAGGTGGACGTCGTCGAACCGGAGACCCTGGAACGCTCGGTGGGCAAGATCAAGCGGGTCAAGGACCTGCGGGAGGCGTAGGCGTAGGCGCGGGAGGCGTAGGCGACGGGCCGGTTCCGCCGCGGGGTCGGCCCTGACCCCGGGTCGGCCCTCGACGCGGGTCAGCCTTTGATGCGGGTCAGCTCTCGATACGCCCGAGGTGGGCCACGTTCGCCCGGTCCTCGGCGTCCTGTCCGGCCTTCGCGGCGAACCAGGCGTCGAGGATCTCCGTCAGCAGCGGACCGGAGGTCAGCCGGAGGCTGAGGGCGAGCACGTTGGCGTCGTTCCAGCGACGGGCGCCGTCCGCCGTGTAGCCGTCCGCGCAGAGCGCCGCCCGGACTCCGCGCACCTTGTTGGCGGCGATGGAGGCTCCGGTGCCGGTCCAGCAGCAGACCACCGCCTGGTCGGCCGTTCCGTCGGCGACCTCGCGGGCGGCGGCCTCGGAGCAGACCGCCCACCGGGGGTCGTCGCCCTCGCGCAGCGCCCCGTGGGGGACGACCTCGTGACCTCGTCGCTCCAGCTCCGCGAGGAGCAGGCGGGCGACGGGTTCGTCCATGTCGGAGGAGACGGAGATCCGCATGGCCCGGAGCCTACTCGCCGCCTGTTCGCCGCACGTTCGACGCCGCCCCGAATCGGGACGTAGAGTACCCCTCGGGGTATTTCCGGAGGGGTGATCGTGGAACTGGACCTGGCGGGTGCCGAGCTCAAGTCCGTACTGAACCGGCTGCGCCGGGCGCAGGGGCAGATCTCGGGGGTGATCCGGATGATCGAGGAGGGCCGGGACTGCGAGGAGGTCGTGACGCAGCTCGCCGCCGCGTCGCGCGCCCTCGACCGGGCCGGGTTCGCGATCATCGCGACGGGTCTGCAGCGCTGCGTGGCCGACATGGAGTCGGGCCGCAGCACGGGCGAGGACGCCGAGCAGATGCGCGCCCGCCTGGAGAAGCTCTTCCTGTCGCTGGCCTGACGGCTCGGCCCGCCCGCCTGGCTCCGGTCACGCGTGGGCCCCTGGGCTCCGGTGAGGCGTGAGCGGTCGCGTCGGGCTCCGGTCGGGCGTGGGGGGCGCGTCGGGCACCGGGCTCCGGTCACTCGTCGGCGGTCGCGTCGGGCACCGGGCTCCGGTGACGCGTGGGCTACACCCCGGGCACCCGGCTCCAGTCACTCGTCGGCGGTCGCGTCGGCCCGTTCCGCGCACCAGCGCCGGGCCGCTTCGGCGACCTCGTCCAGCGCGCCGGGCTCCTCGAACAGGTGGGTGGCCCCCGGGACGACGTACAGCTCGCAGGGCACCCGCAGGCGCCGGGCCGCCTCCTCGTTCAGCCGCAGCACCTCCCGGTCCCGTCCGCCCACGATCAGCAGCACGGGCGCGCGTACGTCCTCCAGGGCGTCCTCGGCCAGGTCGGGCCGCCCGCCCCGGGAGACCACCGTCAGTACGCGCGCGGGCCGCTCGGCGGCGGCCACCAGGGCCGCGCCCGCCCGCCCCGGTGCTGGCGCCGAACAGGGCGACGGGCAGCTCCCGGGTGTCCTCCCGGCCGGTGAGCCAGTCGATCGCCGCGACCAGCCGCGTGCCGAGCAGCGGGATGTCGAACCGGTGCTCGCTGGTCAGCGCGTCCCGCCGCTCCTCCCGCTCGGTGAGCAGGTCCATCAGCAGGGTGCCGAGCGCGGCGGTGCGCAGCACGGCGGCCACCCGGCGGTTGCGGGGGCTGTGCCGGGAGCTGCCGCTGCCGTGCGCGAAGAGCACCACGGCCCGCGCGGCCTCCGGTACGGACAGGTCGCCCGCCAGTGCGGTGTCCGGGCCCGCGGGCACCACGACCGGTTCGGAGATCATCGTCATCGCCCGCCTCCACGATCGGCCGGTCCCCTTCCGGGTTTCTCCGATCCCGCGGCCCAATCGGCCTATCGTGGAGAGGTGGACGGCTCTGTCGTGACGCTGTTCCTGTGCGGCGACGTGATGCTCGGGCGTGGCGTCGACCAGATCCTCGCGCACCCCGGTGACCCGGTCCTGCGCGAGCCGTACGTGACGGACGCCCGGGACTACGTGCGCCTCGCGGAGTCGGTGCACGGCCCCGTTCCGGCCCCGGTGCGGCCGTCCTGGCCGTGGGGCGAGGCGCTGGGCGTGCTCCGGGCGACCGAGCCGGACGTGCGGATCGTGAACCTGGAGACGTCGGTCACCGTCGGCGGCACCTTCGCGCCCGGCAAGGACATCCACTACCGGATGCATCCGGCCAACCTTCCCGCCCTGGAGGTGGCCCGGCCCGACGTGTGCGTCCTGGCCAACAACCACGTCCTGGACTTCGGCCGCTCCGGTCTGACGCAGACCTTGGGCTCGCTCACGCGCGCGGGGCTGCGGACGGCGGGCGCGGGACGGGACGCGGACGAGGCGTACGCGCCGGCCGTGGTCCCCCTGGACGGCGGCCGCCGGGTGCTGGTCTTCGCCCTGGGCATGCGGTCCAGCGGCGTCCCCCCGTCCTGGGCCGCGACCGGTGGCGACCCCGGCGTGGCCTACCTGCCCGCGCCGACTCCCGCCGCCGCCCGCGCCGTGCTGGAGCGGATCCGCCGTCACCGGCTGCCCGGCGACCTCGTGGTCGTGTCGGTGCACTGGGGCTCCAACTGGGGGTACGGCGTGCCCGGGAACCAAGTCGCCTTCGCGCACGCTCTGGTGGACGGTGGCGTCGCCCTGGTGCACGGTCACTCCTCGCACCATCCGCGCCCGGTGGAGGTGTACCGCGGACGCCTGGTCCTGTACGGCTGCGGCGACTTCGTCGACGACTACGAGGGCATCCCGGGGTTCCAGCGGTACCGGGACGACCTGCGGCTGATGTTCCTCGCCTCGCTGACGGCGGACGACGGCCGGCTGGCGGGGCTGCGCATGGTGCCGCTCGCAGCCCGGCGGATGCGTCTGGAGGGGGCCCGGGAGGCGGACCGGGAGTGGCTGCGGGCGACCGTCGAGCGGATCAGCGACGGGGTGCGCGCGGTCCCGGCCGACGACGGTTCACTGACCCTGCGCTGAGGAGTTCACCGAGCGGTGGGTGAGCGGTTACCGCCCAGTTCAGCGGCCTGGCGGGGGCGTTGTCAGTGGGCTGGCCTAGAGTTCCCGTCACTTGATCACGGACGTGGGGGAGGCACCTGTGGGGTGGGTGACGGCGGGCGACTACGAGGTCGCGCTGGACGCGGGGAAGGTCGTGTGCCGCAACGCTGCCGGACGACGGCTGAAGTCGGTACCGGCCAAACTCGCGGACGCTCCCGCGGTGGTGGGACTGCGGCAGCTCGTCGAGTGGCTGGAGCGGCACGAACGGCAGTGCCTGGCCGATGTCGAGAAGTGGATGGTGCGTTCGCTTCCGGTGCCCTTCGCGGTCGTCGCCGGGGTGTGGGCGGACCCGGCCTGGCAGGCGGCACTGCGCGACCTGGTCGTCACCGGGCCGGACGGCCAGGTCGCCGGGTTCCTGCGGGACGCCGACCCCGAGCGCGGACTCGGTCTGGTCGACCTCGACGGTGACACCGTGCGCATCCGGCCCGAACTCGTGCGCATCCCGCACCCGGTGCTGCTGGCGGACCTGGAGGAGCTGCGGGAGTTCGCCGTCGAACTCGGCGTGGAGCAGAAGGCCCAGCAGCTCTTCCGCGAGGTGTGGCACCGTCCGGCCGACCTGGACCCCGAGTCCACGGCCGTGGAGGACTACGCGGGCGGCGTCTTCAAGGAACTGCGGTTCCTGCACGGCAGGACCACCCAGCTCGGCTACCGCGCCCGGGGCGGCGACGCCGTGTGCTCGCTGCGCGAGGACGGCCGCGCGATCGAGGCCCGGGTCTGGATCGGCGACTACGACGGCTACATGGAGACCGAGACCGGCCCGCTCACCTGGACGGACGGCGCCGGAAAGCCCCTGAGGCCCATTCAGGTCGGGCCGGTGGCCTGGTCGGAGGGCATGCGCATGGCGGCCGCGCTGTACGCGGGACGCGACATCGAGGACGAGGAGAAGGCCGCATGAGCACGTACGACGAGACCACCGCGGCCGCGCTGCTGGAGGCGGGCGCCGTCCTGCCGCCGGGCACCACCGCCCGCGAGGACGCGGACACCCTCACCGTCCGCGCCTACACCCACCCCGCCCTCGACGACCGGCGGATCGTCCGGCTGGTGCCGGGAACCCTCGGCGAGGCCGAGGATCTGGCCCTGGAGTTCCTCGGACTGACCCGCGAGACGGACGTCCCCGAGGTCGGCCAGGTACGCCGGGAGACCCTCGGCTTCCCCGCCTGGGCGCTCGTCAACGACCCGGCCAACGGCCACCACGCCCTGGCCCTGGTCAAGGACGTCGAGCGGCTCGCCCGTCAGGCCAAGTCCCGTCCGGGCGCCGCCAAGGAGGGCTTCGAGGAACTGGGCGAGCGGCTCGGGCGGGCAGTGCCGCACTTCCTGCCGACCTTCTACGAGCAGGCCGCGCGGATCTTCCTCCAGCACGAGAACACCACGTACGCGGCGGCCTTCTTCGGCAAGGCGCGGGAGGCCGAGCGGGTGCACGCCCTCGCCGTGGACGAGGACCGGCAGCGGGCGGTGTTCCTGGAGTTCGCGTTCGCCGGGGCCCTGACGGTGAAGGCGCTGAAGGAGCACGTCAAGGACCTCGCCCGGCGGCTGGACCCGGGGCAGGCGTGGGCGCAGTACCGGCAGCTGACCGTGGAGCGCTGCGCGGCGGGCATGCCGCCGTACGCCTCGCTGCCGCAGGACGCCCGGAGTCTGATCAAGGCGGCCGGCCTGTCCCGGGTCACCGAGGAGTGCGAGCTGGTCGCCGACCTGATCGCCTCCCCGGCGGCGGTGCGCGCGCCGGCCTCCTTCTGGAACGCCTACCGGGCGACGCTGGCCGTCCTCGCCGAGCAGCGGCCGGCAGTCCGGGTCCGGCTGCTGGAGATCATGCCGGGCGGGCTCGGCCGCTCCGTGGAGGACGACGAGTTCTGGCTGGGGCTGCTCGCGGAGTGCGGCGCCGACCGGACGCTGACCGGCGAGGACACCGACACGGCCGGCGAGGCCGACGCGGCGGACTGGCTGGGCCGCTGGGCGACCCACCGCAAGCACGGCTCGGCGATCTCCCGGCGCTCCCCCGGCACCCTGGCGCTCGTCGCCCGCATGGCGCCGCGGCTGCGCGCCGACGGCCGGGCGGTGGACCTGTTCACCGGCCGCTGGCACGCCGGCGCCGATCTGGATCTGCTCGACCTGTGCGCCGCCGAGCGGGTCCCGCTGACGCTGCCCGACGCGGAGACCCGCGTCCACCTGGCGCTCGACCGCTGGCTGCGCGACGAGCGCCCCGGCCGCCGCGACCTGGCCGCCACCGCTGCGGACCCCCGGCTGCGCCGTCTGCTCCACGAGGCGGTCGGCCGGCTCGGCGGCGAGCAGCGTGCCCTGTCCCAGCTGCTGGAACCGCTGGCCGACCATCCGGTGCTGGGCGAGGTGCTGCGGGGGTGGCTGACGGAGTCGGCCGCTCGGTACACCGCCGCCACCGCCCTGCCGGGGGCCCGTGCCGCGCTGGAGCGGATCCGCCCCTTCCGGCCGGTGGCCTTCCGTGTCGTGGCCGGGGCGGCGGCCGAGGTCGCCGCACATGACGTCACTCCGCTCCTGGGCCGTACGCTGCGCGCCGGCATCCTCGACGAGCTGGGCTGGCCGGCCCTGGACGAGACGCTGCGCATGCTCGACTCCGCCGTCTCCGCCAAGGACCCGAACCACGAACTGAAGGTCAGCGACGCCTGGCCCGCGCTGATCGTCTCCCGGGGCGGCAAGGCGATCGTCGTCGGCCCGGAGAAGGTACTGCTCGAACACGATCTGCGGCTGCCCGTCGACCTCGACCGCTGGAACCGCCCGCAGTTCCGCTACGCCGACGGTGAACTGCTGGTGATGTGGCGGCAGGACGGCAAGCAGGTGGGCTACTGGTCCAACCGCCCCACCGAGGTCTTCCCCCTCGGCGGCGAGCAACTGCCCTACTGGCGCAGCTCCGACCTCGGCAACCCCTCCGTCCCGCTGTCCGGCGGAGGCGTCGCCACCGGCGGCCGCACCCTGCACGCCGGGGACACGGTGCTGCCGCCGAGCCGGCCCGTGCTCGGCGACGGCACCACCCTGTGGCGCCAGGGCAGGCAGGGCACGCAGCAGGTGTGGCTGGAGTACGACCCGGCGACCGGTACGCACGGGCGTGCCTCTCTGCCCGCCTTCCTGCGCTCCGGCATCCGCGAGGGCGCCTCGCTGCTCCAGTCCGCGTGCGAGGTCCTGCCTCTGCAACCCGGCCTGGAGGACAGCCCGTTCGGCACCGACGGCACGGTCGTCGGGCGCTGGGTGCGCGCGGCGACGGAGGGCGGGGAGACGCTGACGACCGCCGGCACCCCGGACGGCCGTACCGTCACCGTCGGCCGGACGGCGGGTGTGCCGATCGGTGCGCTGCGGCTGCCCGGCGGCGCCGAGCCCGTCGCGACCTTCCTCGACGGGCGGGTGGCCCTGTTCGCCTCCGACGACACCTCGGAGGGCGGTCTGCTCGGCCGGGTGTCGCCGGGCGAGCGGGGCAGCGAGTTCGCCTCGGGGACGCGGTTCGTCCCGCCGGTCGCCTTCTGGCACGCGCTGCGCCCCCGGGACGAGCGGGGATCGGCGGTGCTGCGCGCCCTCTCCGACGAGCGGGCGGCGGAGTTGCTGCGCGCCGGGGCCGAGGCTCTGGCGGAGCGTCAGGCGCGGCTGACCGCGGCCGGTGACGACGCGGCGGCCCGCACGGCGGTGCCGGGTGGTGACGTGTTCCTGGAGCGGGCCGTCGCCGACGTCCTGCCCGAGATCGGTGACAAGCCGCTGCGTGTCGGCGTGGCCGCGCTCATCCGCGCGGCGCTGTGGCTGACCGACTCGGCCACCACTTTCGCCACCCCGCCGGTGGAGCGCGAACAGCCGGACCGGCGGCGCACCGAGGGCATGTTCGCCGACTACAGCCCCGCGCACGGCAACGACCGCGCGGTCCGCGACGCCACCTCCGGCATCGCCTCGTTGTGGGGCGGCTGGAGCGGCGAGCAGGAGTGGACCGTGCTCCGTCAGATCCGCGCGGTGAACCACGTGCTGTCCGGGCGGCCCGCCGACGGCACTCCGCTGCCCGCCAAGCCCGTCGACCCCTCGGTGCTCACGGACGGCTGGACCAGCGACCGGCACACGATCCCGCGGATGGGCGCGGTGTGGCCGTCGCTGCTGGGCACGCTCCGGCCGCTCGCGCACCGGGCCGCGCTGCCGACCACGCCGGAGCCCGCGCGGGAGGCGCTGCTCCTGCTGCTGGAGGCGGTGGCCGAGGGACCGCTCGCCGATCCCGGGGCCACCCTGCGGGAGGTCGTCCTGAGCGAACCGCACAAGAACCAGCCCCGTATGGGACAGGTCCTGCGCCGGGACGGCCGTACCGTCGTGCTGCTGAACTGGACGAACGCCCACGGGGTGAACGGCCGGGTGCACTGGATCGGCCTGGACCACGATCCGTCCGGCGCGTTCGGCGCGGTCGCCCACTTCGCCCTGGAGTCGGAGACCCGGATCGAGCAGGCGTTCCCCGCCGACGGACTCGCCGCCCTCACCCGGCTGGTCCGGGACAAGGGCGCCGCCCCTTGGCGGCCGGATGCCTCCGAGGCGCTCGCCGCCGCGACCGGGGGCGGACTCGGCGCGCTCCAGGCGACCCTGCTGCTCGCCGGTCAGCCCCAGGACCGCGACGCGGAGGCCCTCGCGGTGATGGGCCTGAAGCCCCGCCAGATGGACCAGGCGACACGCATGGTGAACACGTTGTCGGCGCAGGACCGCAACGCCCTGCTCGGGGCCCTGCTGCCCGCCGACCCGGCCGACCTGTGGACCACCGGCCCGGACACTCGGGCCGCGGGCCGGGTGTGGGCGGAGCGTCTCGGCTCGCGCGTCCGGCTGCCCGAGGACGTCGCCGCGGACCTCGCCGGACTGCCGGCGGGCTCCGCCGAAGTGGTGCTGAACCCCGCGCTCACGCCGTGGATCAGCCGGACCACCGTCCTGGGCCTGGACAAGGACGGCAACCTGACCGCGCAGGACCCCTCAGCGGTGTTCAACGCGTACGACCTGACCAGCGCCGTCGCCGCCCTGGCCGCGCTCGCCTACGCCCTGCCCTACGGACACCCGCTGCGCGCCGCGCTCCCGGAGGGCCTCGCCGCGCTGCGGCGCCGGGTCGCCGACCCGGGGCTGCTGCTCCAGCTCGACGTGGAGTGGACCGAGAAGGGCAGTTGCTCGGCGGTGGAGGTGCGCAAGGCGTACGGGCTCCCGGAGTCGGGGGGCGCCGACGAACTCGGCCTCACCCGGGCCGGGGAGGCACTGGTCCTGCGACCGTGGCACGGCGACAGGGAGCTGACCCTGGTCCGCCCGGCGGGCCTCACCGGCCCGGACGACGCCGTGTTCGGGCTGCTCGAAGGGGTGACGGGCCCCCATCGGGGCGCCGGGATGCGGTCGTTGCGGGAGCTGCTCGGCGACGACCTCGCCCGGACCGTCGCGGCCGGAACCGACCCCGCCGGCCCCACCGGGTACGCCCAGGACCCCACGGTGAGCGTGCCGGACCTGGTCACCGAGGTCGCCGCGGCCCACGGACTCGGCGAGGACGCGGCGGCCCTCTACCTCCAGCTGCTGGCCCTGCCCGACCCGACCGACCGCAACTGCGCCCGCTGGACGGGCTGGAAGCCGGCCCGGCTGAAGCAGGCCCGCGTCGAGCTGGCGGCGTCCGGCCCGGTCGTCGAGGCCAAGCGGCCGCGCGCCGGACGCACCCTGTTCCTGCCCGGCGGCTGGCGCGACCTCAAGGGCTCGGGCCTGCCGGTGGAGTCCTGGAAGGAAGGGCTCTACCCGATCAGCGACCATGTGCGCGCGGTCCCGCGTCTGCCGCTGGCGGAGCTGTTCGCCCGCGCCTGGGCCCGGGTGCTCGACGGCGACCCCCCGGCCTACGAGGAACTCACCACCCGGGCGACGCGCAAGGGGCGCCGCCGATGAGACCCGCCCCGCACCGGCCGTCCCGCACGCCCGCCGAGCCGATCCGCACGCCCGCCGCGCCGACCGACAGGCCCGCCGAGCCGACCGGCGCACTCGCCGCGCCGACCCGCACGCCCGCCGAGCCGACCCGCACACCCGCCGCGCCGACCGACAGGCCCGCCGAGCCGTCCCGCACGCCCGCCGACCGGAAGAACGACCGCCGATGACCAGCACCCTGCCCTCAGCCCCGCCCCGCCAGATCGTCCCGCCCGAGGAGCTGTACGCGGAGGAACTCGCCTTCCTCGCCGCCTACGACGACGGGCCTCGGCCGCCGGCCTGGCGGCTGACCCCGCGTGCCGTCGTCACCTTCGTGATGGGCAGCGGAGGCCGGGCCCTGAAGCTGCCCGACACCGCCGAGGCGCCGGACGGCGTGCCGCGGCGACTGGAGGTCAGCACCAAGTTCGTCGGCGACCGGGCGCTGGTCGAGCGCTGTGTGGTCACCCTCGCCGGTGAGCGCGGGCTGCTGCTGGTCGGTGAGCCCGGCACCGCCAAGTCCATGCTCTCGGAACTGCTGTCGGCCGCCGTGTGCGGCACCAGCGGTCTGGTCGTGCAGGGCACCGCGGGCACCACCGAGGACCAGCTCAAGTACGGCTGGAACTACGCCCTGCTGCTCGCCCAGGGCCCCAGCCGGCAGGCCCTGGTGCCCTCGCCGGTGCTCACCGCGATGACCCGGGGTGCCGTCGCCCGGGTCGAGGAGGTCACCCGCTGTCTGCCGGAGGTGCAGGACTCGCTGGTCTCCCTGCTCTCGGAGCGGCGGATCGCCGTGCCCGAACTGGCGGGCGGCGAGGACTCGCTGGCGCACGCCGCGCCCGGTTTCACGCTCATCGCCACGGCCAACCTGCGCGACAAGGGCGTGTCGGAGATGTCCGCGGCCCTCAAGCGGCGCTTCAACTTCGAGACGGTCGGCCCCATCGCCGACCTCGACACCGAGACCGCTCTGGTGCGCGCCCAGGCGCGGGCCTCGGTGGAGCGGGCGGGTGCCGCGTTCGCCGTCGACGACGCGGTCCTCGAAGCGCTGGTGACCGCCTTCCGTGATCTGCGGGAGGGCCGGTCTGCCGAGGGCTGGGAGGTGGAGCGGCCGTCCACGGTGATGAGCACCGCCGAGGCGGTGGCCGTGGCGGGCGCGCTGGGCCTGGCCGCCGCCTACTTCCCCGGCGACCACGATGTGCTCGGGCTGCTGCCGGGGCATCTGCTCGGCGTGGTCCGCAAGGACGACCCCGCCGACGCGGCCCGGCTGCGCGGCTACTGGGACGGTCCGGTGCGGCGGCGCGCCGAACAGGGCTCCGCCACCTGGCGGACCCTGTGGGACCTGCGCACCGTCCTGGAGGGCTGAGGCCGTGCCCCTGTCCCCCGACGAGGCCGTCGCGGCCCTCACCGACCCGGCGGCGCCGTACCTGATCGGCGTGCGGCACCACGCGCCGTCCCTCGCGGCGGCCGTCCCGGCACTGCTGGAGGCGGCTCAGCCGGACGTGCTGCTCGTCGAACTCCCCGAGGAGCTCCAGGAGTGGCTGCCGTGGCTGGGGCACCCCGAGACCGTGGCACCGGTGGCTCTGGCGGCCGCTCCGGCGGACGGGGCCGGCGGCCCGGCGTTCTACCCGTTCGCCGACTTCTCGCCGGAGCTGGCGGCGGTGCGCTGGGCGGCCGGGCGGGGCGTGCCGGTCCTCACCTGCGATCTGCCGCTCGCCGACCGGGCGTGGGGCGAGGGACGCGGTGCGGCCGGCCCGACGGGCGTGGGGCCCGGTCTCGCCGACGCCCTGCGGGCCCGGCTGACCGGCCGTCCGGGGGACGACCTGTGGGACCGGCTCGTGGAGGCCACCGCGCCGGGCTCCTCACCGGAGGCGCTCCGGCGGGCGGCCCTGCTCACCGGCTGGGCGCTGCGCGAGGACGCGGCGGGATCGGGGGGCGTGCCCGAGCTGGATCTGCGGCGCGAGCGGTGGATGCGGGCGCGGATCGCGGCGGCCACGGCGGACGGGCGGCGGGCGGCCGTGCTGGTCGGCGCGTTCCACGCGCCGGCGCTGCTGTCGGACGAGCCGTCGCCGGAGGCCGAGGCACCCGCCGAGAAGGGGAGTTGGACGACCTCGCTCATCCCGTACACGTACGCCCTGCTCGACGAGCGGTCCGGCTACCCGGCCGGCATCCGGGACCCGGAGTGGCAGCACTTGGTCCTGGCGGCGGCCGGGGACCCGGTCGCGCTGGCGGACGCGCTGACCCGGGCCGCCGTGCGGGTCTGCGCCGAGCTGCGCTCGCTGGGCCATCCCTCGGGGCCCGCCGACGCGCGGGAGATCAGCCGGCTCGCCGGTGACCTGGCCCGGCTGCGGGGACTGCCCGCCGCGGGACGCGGTGAGCTGGTCGAGGCGGTGCAGACCGTGCTGACGCAGGGCGAACCGTACGGCCGGGGGCGGGCGGTGGCACGGGCGATGGAGCGCGTGCTCGTCGGGACCCGCGTCGGACGGGCCGCGCCCGGCGCGCCCCGCAGCGGTCTCGCGCCGGCGGTGGAGGCGGAGGTCGCCGAACTGGGCCTGCCTGGACCGGATTCGGGCGGCGCGGCACGTGACCTGCGCCTCGATCCGCTGCGTTCGGACCTGGACCGGCGGCGCGAGCTGCTGCTGCGCCGGCTGACGGTGTGCCGGGTGCCGTACGCCGAGGCCCAGGAGGTGACCGGGGCGGGCGGCGTCGAGGCGCTGACCTCGCGATGGACGGTGCACTGGACTCCGGCCACGGCGGCGATGCTGACCGCGGCCGGGGTGCGGGGGGTCACGGCGGCGCAGGCCGCCGAGGGCATGCTGCGCGAACGCGGGCGCCTTGAGGAGGAGTCCGGCGGGTGTACGGCGGAGCAGGCGCTGCGCGGGCTGCTGGAGGCCGCGGAGTGCGGACTCGACGCGCTCGCGGAGGAGCGGCTCGACGACGTGGCCGACGTGCTGCCGAACTCCGGGACACTGCCGGAACTCCTCGCCGGTCTGGCCCTGTTGGACCGGGTGGGCGCCGGGCACGTCCCGGGGCTCGGAGCCGACGAGGGCCGTACGGCCCGGGCCGCCGCGGTGACCGGGCTGCTGACGGCGGCGGCGGTCCGCCAGGTGGACGGGCTCACCGGCTCCGAGGAGCCCGCGGACGCCCACGCCCTGCTCGAACTGGCCCACCGGGCCGACCTGCTGGGCGGGGTCAGGCTCACCGACGCGCTGGCCCGGCTGGCCGCTGACGGGTCGCCGCTGATGCGGGGCGCGGCCGGAGCGGTACGGGTCCTGCTCGGGCACGAGTCGCCCGCCGCGCTCGGCGGCCGGATCGCCTCCTGGGTCGACTCGGCCACCGATCCCGGGTCCCGGGCGGCGCTGACCGCGCGCCTCACGGGTGTGCTGACGGCGGCCGGACCCCTGCTGGAGTCGGCGCCCGCCGCCCTGGAACCCCTGCTCGGCCGGGTGACGGACCTGCCCGACGAAGCGTTCCTGAGCCGGTTGCCCGCGCTGCGCGGCGGCTTCGACACGCTCAGCCCGGCGGCCCGCGAGCGCCTGCTCACGGCCGTCGAGGACCGGTCCGGCGGCACGGACCGGGTGACCGACACCGGTGGCGTGGATCCCGTCTCCCTCGCCGCGTGGACCCGGGCGGATCTCGTGGCGCGCGCCGGTCTGGAGCGATGGGGGCTGCTGCCCTCGCCCGTGGCCGCGGACGCCGTGGTCGCGGACGCCGTGGTCGCGGACGCCGTGGTCGCGGACGCCGTGGTCGCGGACGCCGTGGTCGCGGTCGCGGACGCCGGCGCGCCGCGGCCGGCGCCCGCGCGGGCGGACCGGCGGCTCTCGCCGACCGACCGCTGGCGGCTCGTACTGGGCCGACGGGCCGATCAACTCCCTTCCTCCGCGGCCGGACTGGCGACGGCACTGGACGAGTTGTACGGCGCGGGGCGCGGCGAGGGCAGTCGCGGCGCGCTGCCGGGGTCCGGTGGCGGCCGGCAGGCGCCGTACCCGGGAGTGCGGGAGTGGTCCGAGGAGCTGGCGGCCCTGTTCGGGCCCGGCGTCCGGGAGGAGGTGCTGGCGGCTGCCGCCGCCTCGGGGCGCTCGGACGTGCTGTCCGAACTGGATCCGGACCGCGTGCGCCCCTCCGTGGACCTGCTGCGGACGGTACTGCGGCATGCGGGCGGGCTGCCGGAGGCCCGGCTGGCCGCGCTGCGCCCGCTGGTGAAGCGTCTGGTGGAGGCGCTGACCCGGGAACTCGCCACCCGCCTGCGGCCGGCCCTGCACGGCACGGCGCTGCCCCGGCCCAGTCGGCGTCCGGGCGGCGGCCTGGACCTGCCGCGCACCCTGCGCGCCAACCTGGCCACCGCGCGGCGCGGCCCGGACGGCCGGGTCGTGGTGATCCCCGAGCGGCCGGTGTTCCGCACCCGCGCCAAACGGGCCGCGGACTGGCGGCTCGTCCTGGTCACCGATGTGTCGGGGTCGATGGAGGCGTCCACGGTCTGGGCGGCGCTCACCGCGTCGGTACTGGCCGGGGTGCCGACCCTGTCCACGCACTTCCTCGCCTTCTCCACCGAGGTCATCGACCTCACCGGGCATGTGGAGGACCCGCTGTCGCTGCTGCTGGAGGTCAGCGTCGGTGGCGGCACGCACATCGCGGCGGGGCTGCGGCACGCCCGTGAGCTGGTCACGGTGCCGTCCCGGACGCTCGTGGTCGTCGTCAGCGACTTCGAGGAGGGCTACCCGCTCGGCGGGCTCCTCGCCGAGGTGCGCGCGCTGGTCGGGGCGGGCTGCCATGTGCTGGGGTGCGCCAGCCTCGACGACGCGGGCCGGCCCCGCTACTCCACCGGCGTGGCGGCGCAGCTCGTCGCCGCGGGCATGCCGGTGGCCGCCCTCAGTCCACTCGAACTCGCCCGCTGGGTAGGGGAGAAGATCGCATGAGCCCGGGCCTTCCCCCGGTCACGCCGGACGTGACCGCGGACCTCGTCGGAGCGCTCTCGCCACGGCTGCGCAAGCGGCTGGACTCCGGCGTCGCGAAACTGTCGGGGCGTCCGGTCGTCGTGGACGGGGACACGGTGCGCGTCGCCGTGGACGACGACACCGACCTGGAACTGCACGCGCCGGGCGGGATCGTGACGTCGTCCGAGGCGATCCGCTGCGGGTGCCTGCTGGCACCGGACTGCCTGCACCGCGCGGCGGTGGCGTCGGCGGCGCCCGTGGCGTCCATGGAGCAGCTGGAACCGGCGGAGCCCGTCCCGTCCACGGACCCTTCGGAGAGCTCCACGGGGCTGCGTCCCGCGGACCTCGACGGAGGTCCTGGACCGGCCGGCCCGAGCCCGGACGGGGGTCCTGGAGCGGCCGGCCCGAGCCCGGACGGGGGTACGGGAGCGGGTGCCGTGGAGGCCGGCGCGCGGCCGGGAGAGGGGGACGCGGAAGCCGCCGGGGGCTCCGGAGAACCGGTCGGGAAGGCCGGTGGGCTCGCGGCGGCCGAGAACACCGCCGCGGACCCGGACCAGGCATCCGTGACGGCCGGCTCCGGTACCGACCACGAGGGGCGGGCAGGGGTGTCCGGCGCGCGGTCCCGGCGGACGACCGGGGCGGCGCCGGACGGGCGCACGCACGACTCCGAGCCGTCGGCGACACCCGCGCAACGGGCCGCCGCCGACGCGCTGCGGACCGCGGCCGCGGCCGTGCTCGACGCGGGTACGGACGGCGCCGGAGCCGTGCCGCAGGCGGAGTTGCTGCGCGCGGCGCACACCGCGCGGCTCGCCGGACTCCCTCGCGCCGCGGCCTCGGCGGTCGCCGTCGTCACCGCGCTGCGCGCGGCCCGCGCCGCGGATCCGTCGTACCGGCTCGCCGATCTCGTCGAGGCCCTGCGCTCCGTGCTGGGCGCGGCCCACCGGCTCCCGCAGGCGGCCGGCGCGGAGCTGGCGGAGCTGCGCGGCAGCGCGCGGCAGCCGTACACACCGGACGGCTCACTGCGGCTGTACGGCCTCTTCTCGGAACCCGTGCTGACCGCGACCGGCTACGCGGGTGCCGTCACCTGGACCGCCGATACCGAGGGCCGTCTGTACACGGTGTCCGACGTGGCGCCGGGCGGGCCCGGCCGGGCGGCGGGGGCGGCCGACCGGGCCGTGCGGATCGGTGACACGGCGCTGTCCCACCGTGAGTTGTCGCGTGCGGGCCTCGCGGTGTCCGGGGCGACCGTGTCGCCGACCGGACGGCTCGGGGCGGGGAAGGCGGTACGGGCGGTGCGGGCGGCCGGTGCCGCCTGGGACGGCGAACCGCTGGGCCGGCTGTGGGCGGTGCCCGCCGCCGAGCAGGCGGTGCGGGCGCTGGCGGGCGAGGGCCACGGTCTGCTGTTCCTGGGCGTCACACTGGTGGGCACGGTCCGTGAGGCGGCGGGCGACTGTCTGCTGGCCGACTGCGACGGTCTGACGGTCCGCCTGGCCGCCGCGCACGACCATCCGGCGCTTCCGGACCGCGACAACCTGAAGCTCCTCGCGGCGGCCCGGGGAACCCGGCTGCGTGTGGTGGCCCGCCTCTCCCCCGCCCCGCAGGCCCGCGCCCTGCTGCTGGCCGCCTCCCACCCGACGGACCCGTCCGCCCGGCTGGACCTGGGTGTCGACCGCCTCCAGCAGGCGGACCTGCCCACCGGCCCACCGGGCTCGGCCGCGGTGCCCCGGGCGGCCGCCGACGAGGCGCCCCTGCACCTGCTGCGGCGCCGCGTCCACCAGGCCGTGTCGGGGGGCCGCCGTGTGCTGGCCTTCCCCGGCGACAGCGCCGCGGACGGTCGGAGGCTACGCCGGGTGGGCCTCGGCACGGCGGGAGACCTCCTCGACGAACTGCACGCGGCGGCGGCCGAGCGGGACCGGGACGTGTTCGGCAGGCTCGCCCCCGCCGACCTCGACCGCTTCGCCCGCGTCTGGCTCGCCTCGACCCACTACGTCACCGAGGTCGACCGGTCGCTGTGCGCGGCGGCCTGGGGAGCGGATCAGGGGGCGACCGGGTAGCTCCCTGTACCGGGGGCGTCGGTCCTCCGGACGCGCGCGCCTCAGACCTGGCCCGGCATCCCGTCGCCCTTCAGCCGCTCCAGGTCGGACGGCCGGACCTGGATGGCGAGGATCGCGATGAGCGCGGCGACGACGGTGAAGATCGCCGCCATGATGAACGCCGAGGAGACGCCCGCCGTGAGCACCTCGTCCGAGAAGGGCGGTGGCAGCTCGCCGGTGCGTTCGAAGCGCAGCCGCTCCATCGGGGTCGCCTGCTGGAGGAAGAGCGGGATCTGCTTCTCCGCCTCGTTGGTACTGGCCGTGCCGTACATCGTGACCAGGATGGACAGGCCGAGCGAACCGCCGACCTGCTGGGTGGCGTTGAGGAGTCCGGAGGCGGCGCCGGTCTCCCGGACGGGCACATTCGACAGGGCCATCAGCGTCAGGGAGACGAACTCCATGCCCATGCCGAGGCTGAAGACGAGCATCGGCCCGAGGACGCTGCCGGCGTAGGTGGAGTCGATGTCGGTCAGGGTCAGCCAACTCAGCCCGATGGCCGCGAGGATCGCGCCGACCACCATGAAGGGTTTGGGTCCGTAGAGGGGCAGGAAGCGGGAGGCCAGCCCGGCGCCGATCGCGATGACCGCGCTGACCGGCAGGAAGGCGAGCCCGGCCTGCAAGGGGCTGAAGTCCAGCACGTTCTGCACGAAGAGGGTGAGGAAGAAGAACATGCCGAAGATCGCGGCGGCCAGGCAGAGCATGATGCCGTAGGTGCCGGCCCGGTTGCGGTCGGCGAACATGTGCAGCGGGGTGATGGGCTGCGCGGACCGGCGTTCCACGAAGACGAAGAGCACGAGGAAGAGCACGGCGGCCCCGAACGAGGCCAGCGTGAGCGGATCCCGCCAACCGTCCTGGGCGGCCCGGATGAAGCCGTACACCAGGAGCACCATGCCCACGGTGGAGGCGAGTGCGCCGGTGATGTCGAAGTGCCCGGGGTGGCGTTCGGACTCCCTGATGAAGCGCGGGGTGGCGAGGGCGATGAGCAGTCCGATGGGAACGTTGACGAAGAAGACCCAGCGCCAGTTGAGCCACTCCACGAGCATGCCGCCGGCGAGGAGCCCGATGGCGCCGCCGCCCGCCGAGACCGCGGCGAACACGCCGAAGGCCCGGTTGCGTTCCGGGCCTTCGCGGAAGGTGGTGCTGATCAGGGCGAGGGAGGTCGGTGAGGCGATGGCGCCGCCGACGCCCTGGAGGGCGCGCGCGGACAGGAGTTGGGCCTCGTTCTGGGCCAGTCCGCCGAGCAGGGACGCGAGGACGAAGAGCAGGACACCGAAGATGAACACCCGCCTTCGGCCCAGGATGTCGCCCGCTCGTCCGCCGAGCAGGAGGAGTCCGCCGAAGGTGAGCGTGTAGGCGTTGACCACCCAGGACAGGCTGGTGGTGGAGAAGTCCAGGGAGCGCTGGATGTCGGGCAGCGCGATGTTCACGATGGTGATGTCGAGGACCACCATCAACTGGCAGGAGGCGATGACCAGCAGGGCCATCGCCTTGCGGCCACTACCGTTCTCCGGGGCGGCGGTCTGCGCGGAGATGGGCTGCGGGCTGCTGCTCATGGCGTCTCGCACTCTCGGGGCTCGGGCCCTCGCGAGGGGTCGGTGAACGGCTGCGTCCACTGTCGGTCCACCAGTCGACGGTACGCCCGCGCCTCTTCGGTCACCACTTGATCTACGGCACCCCTTGACGCCCTCTTGATCTACGGCACCCCTTGACGCCCTCGGCACCGGTTGACACACTCGCGCCGCACCGTAGAAATCGCTTGCTACGGCACCTTCGGCACCCGCCCCGCAACCGCGGAACCGCATCGCCCCGGCCACCCCGGGTCCGTGAATGAATCGATTCACCCGCGATGCCCCAAAGCCCGGCCCGCGCATCCGAGTGGCCCCCGCGCACGGCGGAACGGTACGGAACGGATGCCGACACCCCCAAAGCTCTCAAGGAGCAGTCGAGATGAAACGCAGAGCCGCAGTTCACCTCGCCCCACGCACCCGGTACGCCGTCATCGGCGCGCCGTCGTCTCCGCCGCCTGCGCCACCGCACTGCTCACCGGGGCCGCGTTGCTCACCCAGCCCGCCAACGCGGCGGCACCGCAGCTCGCGGCGGCCTGCGGCGAGGGCAGCTATCAGGCGGAGGCCGTACTCGGCGGGAGCACCTGGACCGCCCGCCGCGGCAGTTCGGTCCTGTACACCGGGACGGACATGCGCGCCGCCATGCAGGCGGCCGTCGACACCGGCCACAACGGCGTCGGTGGTGGCCACCTGCGTGATCACATGGGGTGCATCCGGCTCGCAGGTCTCGGTCAGATGCACCTTGTAGCCGGTCCAGCCGGAGCCACGCTTGGTTCCGTATCGGGCATCAGTGTCATAGGGCGAGCACAACCGGTGATGAACCGGCGGGAGATCCTTGCTCTCCCGCCAGCGCACCCCCTTCTCGTCACGGTGGTTCTGCTGGACCCAGGAGACTCGCAGGACCTGAACGCTTCGATCTCGCGCAGCCAGTCCGGAGCCGTAGAAGTATGGGCCGCCTCCAGCAGGACGAATCCGTCCCGTCCAACCTGCTCGGACCACTGTTCACGGACCTCCTCACCCCTTGGAAACGGTAGTCGTCCACGCGCGGCCCGTAGCGCTCGGCCCACTCGGCCGTGACCACATCAGACAGCCACCTCGGAGCCACGACCGCCAGCGCCTCCAGCGCTGCCCGCAGCGTCTCGCCAACGAACTCCATCCTGTTCAGCGTCCGCACGGCCGCCAGCACATGCGTGGAGCCGGTCCGCTGCCGGCCGCCGGCCTGCAACAAGCCCATCCCGCGCAGGCGTTCCAGCGTCGTCTGTTCCAGCCCGTGCACGACGAGACAGGCGCGGAACAGGCTCAGCACGGAGGCATCAAACCCTGGATCATCCAGTTCCAGGCCGAGCAGATACTTCCAGTCCATCCGGGCTCGCACCTGGTCGGCGGCCTGCCGGTCGGTCAGCCCCTCCGCGTACTGCAACACCGACACCAAAGCCAACGCCCCAGCGAGACAGCCGGGCGTCCCCGAGCAGCGAATGCCTCATCCTCAAACAGCGGGCCCAACGCCTCCCGGATCCGCACCGCGAGCGCCCCCTTTGGGAACGCTGCCCGCACCACCCGGGCTGTCAACTCCGGCACCCCCTGATCAACCCGCGACTCCAGCGACTCCCCTCCCGGCCCTCCCGCCCACAACCACAACGGGAATCAACGACCCAGCCCTGCTCGAATCACCCATTCCTCAGCAGAGTCCTTCAGGCCGGGGGTGAAGCGAATCTGCCGGTGTGACGCGGAGCGTCACCGCTGTTGGTCCGGCGGAGCCGGACGGAGGTATGCCGCCTGCGGCGCGGAGCGTCGTGAGGCTTGTTCCGGCGGAGCTGTGCGCGGCTCACCCCGGTCGGTTCTGCTGTTCGATGTACTGCCTGACCGCGGACAGCGGGGCGCCGCCGACGGTTCCGGCGAAGTAGGAGCCGGACCAGAGCTTGTTGGCCCGCCAGTAGTGGGGCACCAGGTCGGGGAACTCCTGATGGAGGCGGCGGGAGGAGACGCCCTTGAGGGAGTTGACCAGTTTGGTGACGGCGACCTTGGGCGGGAAGTTCACCAGCAGGTGGATGTGGTTGTCCTCGCCGTTGAACTCCACCAGTTCGCAGTCGAAGTCCGTACACACCGCCCGCATGATCTCCTCCATGCGCCGCAGGTGGGCATCGGTGAACACCTTGTGCCGGAACTTGGTCACGAAGACCAAGTGGACATGCATCGCGAACGTACAGTGCCGACCAGTTCTGATCGCCTGCATCTCATCCATAAACCAAGTTTGTAGCGTGGCCGGTATGCAGCTTCGGTACAGCTTCCGCCTGTACCCGAACGCCGTCCAGCAGGCCGCGTTGGCGAGGGCGTTCGGGTGCGCCCGCGTCGTGTTCAACGACGCGGTCCGCGCCCGCGAGGACGCCCGAGCGGCCGGGGAGCCTTTCCCGAAGATCGGGGAACTGTCCACACGGCTGATCACCCAGGCCAAGACCACCCCGGAACGCTCCTGGCTGGGCGAGGTCTCCGCCGTGGTGCTCCAGCAGTCCCTGCGGGACGCCGAGACCGCGTACCGCAACTTCTTCGCCTCCCTGGAAGGCACCCGTAAGGGCCCGAGACTGGGAGCACCCCGGTTCAAGTCCCGCAAGGATCACCGGCAGTCGATCCGGTTCACCGCGAACGCCCGCTGGAAGATTACCGACGCGGGCCGCCTGGACCTGCCGAAGATCGGTACGGTGAAGGTGAAGTGGTCCCGTACCCTGCCCGTCACACCTTCCTCGGTGACCGTGATCAAGGACGCGGCGGGACGGTTCTTCGCGTCCTTCGTCATCGACACCGACCCCGCCGCCGACCAGGCCCGGATGCCGCAGACCGAGAACACCATCGGCATCGACCTCGGCCTCACTCTCCCCCAGACTCCGTCCGGGGGGACCCCCATCGCGGTCCTGTCCACCGGCGAGAAGATCGACTCCCCGCGCTTTCTGCGGCGCGCGGAGAAGAAGCTGAAGAAGGCCCAGAAAGAGCTGTCCCGCAAACAGAAGGGATCGAAGAACCGCGCGAAGGCCCGCCTCAAGATCGCCCGCGCCCACGCGAAGGTCGCCGATGCGCGCCGTGAGTTCCACCACCAGCTCTCCACCCGGCTGATCTCCGAGAACCAAGGGATCGCCGTGGAGGACCTGTCGGTGGCGGGACTGGCCCGTACCAGGCTGGCCAAGTCCGTCCACGATGCGGGCTGGTCGTCGTTCGTGAACATGCTGAAGTACAAGGCCGAACAGTACGGCCGGCCCCTGGTCACCATCGGCCGGTTCGAACCCACCAGCCAGACCTGCTCCACCTGCGGCACCAAAGACGGCCCCAAACCCCTGGGCGTGAGGGAATGGACCTGTACCGCGTGCGGCACCGTCCACGACCGGGACACCAACGCCGCACTCAACGTGAAGACGGCCGCCGGACTGGCGGTGACAGCCTGCGGAGCGCCGGTAAGACCAGAACCCGTTCTGGCACAGCGCGAAGAAACAGGAAGCCACGGATTCGCGACCGGAAACCGTGCCGCGTAGCGGCACGGCAACCCGTCAGGGAAGGCCGGAATCCTCGCCCTTCAGGGCGAGGAGCATGTCAAAACGTGAACCTCGCCGCCCAGAGCGGCACGGTGACGGGCGGCGGCGAGATCCGCCTGGCGGCCCGGTCGGAGTTCCCCAACAACTCCGACATCGTCGTGCAGAACCTGACTGTCACCAACTCTGCGATCACCGAGAACCCGTGCGGGACCAACACCACGTTCCGCAACAACACCCTGGTGAACAGCCGTCAGATGATCTGCTGACGCGGGTGGGGGGCGGACAGCCACAAACCCCCCTTCAGGAGCGGGTCGGTTCAGTCGTCGGCCCGCTCCGCCGCCTGTCCTGTCCGTCCGTCGCCGCCGCGGTGGCGCTCCGGTGCCGAGTGCCGCGGCGCGCCGGGCTCCGCCGTGGTCGGCGAGGAGGTTCCGGCGGGCGGTGTCGACGCGGGGCCGCCGGCGTCGGAGGACCGCACCACCCCGACGGTCGTGGCCACCGCGAACGCGACGACCCCGCCGACGGCGAGCAGGGCCCTGCGGGGGCGGCCCCGGCGCGGGGCGGCGTGCGACCGGGTGACCGTGGGCAGTCCCGCCGTCGGGGAGAGGTCCTCCACCGGCGGCGGGGACACCGGCACGGAGTCGGTCGTGACGGGGCCGATCGAAACACCGTCGATCGGGACGACGTCGGTCAAGGCGCCGCCGGTCAAGGCGCCGCCGGTAGGGACGCCCGGCTCTCGCGCCGGTGGCGGCGTAGTCGCGGGCCGCGCCGACCGCTCCCGCCGCTCCGGGCTCGCGAGCCACTGGGCGACCTCGTGGGCGGTGGGGCGCAGGGCCGGGTCCTTGGCCAGCAACCTCAGCACGTAGTCGCTCAACTCCGCCGGTATGCCGGGCCGCAACTGGTCGGGGGGCACCGGGACGGCCTCGACGTGCAGGCCGACCACCGCGACGGCGGTGACGCCGGTGAACGGGACGGTACCGGTGAGGAGTTCGTAGAGGACGCAGCCGAGTGAGTAGACGTCGGAGGCGGGTTCGGCGGGGCGGCCGAGGGCCCGCTCGGGGGCGAGATAGGCGGCGGAGCCGACGACCTGGCCGGTCGCGGTGAGCGAGCAGGCCGTCTCGTTCGCGAACCGGGCGATGCCGAAGTCCGTTATCTTCACGCTGCGGTCGGCCGCCAGCATCACATTGGCGGGCTTGATGTCCCGGTGGATCACGCCCAGGCGGTGCGCGGCGGCCAGACCGGAGGCGGTCTGCGCCACTATCGCGGCTGCCTCCCACGGTTCCAGCGTGCCGCGCGCGGCGCGCTCCTGGGCCAGGCTGTGCCCGTCGACGAGTTCCATGACCAGGTGGATCCGGCCGTCGTCGGAGCCGAAGTCGTAAACGGTCACCACATGCGCGTCGTTGAGCCGCCCGGCGGTCCTGGCTTCCCGGCGCAGGCGCTCGACGTCGGTCGCCGCACTCGGATCCGGCCGGTCGGCGCGCAGGAACTTCACCGCGACCGGCCGGTCCAGGACCTGGTCGGTGGCGCGCCAGACGTCACCCGTCGAACCGCGTCCGAGCGGTTCGTCGAGTCGGTACCGCTCTGCGACCAGCACGAGTCTCCGCCCTTCCCCCCGCTCCCGTCCGGACCGGTGCGGCCCGCACGACGGCCGCCTCTCGGCGGTCCGCTTCCTCCAGCGCACCGGTTACCCCGGTTGTCACGCCCCACGCCCGTCACGCCCCACGCCCGTCACGGCCCGCGACGAGCTTCGCCAAAGGGGTAGCAGCACAGGAAAGTTGTAGTTAGCCTTACCTAAGTTTTGAGTAGGCTTGGCGAACGCTGTGATCCGGTCCGGAGGATACGTGAAAGAGGCGGACCTGCCGGGACGGGACGTCCTGCGGCGGGCGGTGCGCGGCCGGCGCCGTGATGTCACCATCGGCGCGGTGCTGGGCATGGGCCACCAGACGGGCGAGGCGCTCGTCCCGGTGGTCATCGGACTCGCCGTCGACAGTGGCGTGGTCGAAGGCGACCTCGGCGGACTGCTGCTGTGGCTCGGGGTGTTGGCCCTCGTCTACGTCGGACTCTCCTACAGCTTCCGCTTCTCCGCCCGTGCCGGTGAACGCGCCTCGGTGACGGCCGCGCACGAGCTGCGCACCGAACTGGTCGAGCGGGTCCTCGCCCCCGAAGGCGGCGCGGACGAGGGCAGGTTGCCGGGAGAACTCGCCAACACCGCCACCGAGGACGCCAAACGCGTCGGCGCCGTGATGATGGCGCTCGTGGTCGGCGTGGCGGCGGCGACCGGACTCGCGGTCGGCGCCGTGGTGCTGCTGCGCATCTCCGTACCGCTCGGTCTGCTCGTCCTGTTGGGCACCCCGCTGCTGCTGTTCCTCGTCCACCTGCTGAGCAAGCCCCTGGAGCGGCGCAGCGAGACCGAGCAGGAGCGCGCGGCGCGTGCTTCCGGGGTCGCGGCGGACCTGGTGGCCGGACTGCGGGTGCTCAAGGGGATCGGCGCAGAACCGGCGGCCGTCGCCCGTTACCGCGGGATCAGCCAGGACTCGCTCACCGCGACCCTGCGCGCGGCCCGCGCCGAGGCGTGGCAGAGCGGTGTGGTGACCATGCTCACCGGTGCGTTCCTCGCGGTCGTGGCGCTGGTCGGCGGACGGCTCGCGGCGCGCGGTGACATCGGCCTGGGCGAGCTGGTCTCGGCGCTCGCGCTCGCTCTCTTCCTCATCGGCCCGCTCTCCGAGTTCTCCTGGGTCAACGCGGAGCTGGCGCAGGGCCGGGCGTCCGCGGCCCGGATCGCCGCCGTGCTCGGCTCGGAGCACGCCGTACGGCCCCGGACGGAGGGCGAGGCGCACGCAACGCCCCTGGTCCGGGACGGCGGGCTGCGGCTGCGCGGCGTGGCCTACGGGCCCTTGCGCGACCTGGACCTGGACGTGGCGCCCGGCGAGACGGTCGGCGTCGTCGCCACCGACCCCGCCGACGCGACCGCCCTGTTGCGCTGCCTCGCCCGCCGCGCCGACCCCGAGGCGGGCACCGTGGAGCTGGACGGCACGGACTTCACCGCGCTGGGGCTCGCCGAGCTGCGGGCGGCGGTCCTGGTCGCCGAGCACGACGCGGACCTGTTCGAGGGGAGTCTGCTGGAGAACGTGCGGGCCGCCGCGGGACCGGAGGCGCCGGCCGCCGCCGCGATCGACGCGTCCGGCACCGACGAAATCGTCCGCACCCTGCCCGACGGCACGGACACCGCGGTCACCGCCCGGGGCCGCTCGCTCTCCGGCGGCCAGCGTCAACGTGTCGCCCTGGCGCGGGCGTTGGCGGCCGACTCCCCGGTCCTCGTCCTGCACGAGCCGACGACCGCGGTGGACGCGGTCACCGAGGTACGGATGGCGGCCGGACTGAAGGAGCTGCGCACCGGGCGCACGACCCTCCTGGTGACCAACAGCCCCGCCCTGCTGGCCGTGACCGACCGGGTCGTCCTCCTGGACCGGGGCTCGGTCGTCGCGGCGGACGCGCACGAGCGGCTGGTCCACGGGCACGACGTCTACCGGACGGCGGTACTGGCATGAGCGAGTCCGGGAGCGGGCGCCTGCTGCCCGTGGCGACACCCAGGCGCACGCGTGCCGCCGTCGCCGAACTGCTGCGTCCGCAGAAGGCGTTGGCGCTGACCGCGCTCGGCGTGATGGTCGGGGCCACCGCCGTCGCGCTGCTGACCCAGCCGCTGCTGGGCCGGATCGTGGACCTGGCCGCCGACCGCGGTTCCGTCGACGCCCTCACCACCACGGCGGCCCTGCTGGTGGCCGTGGCCGTGGTCCAGGGCGTCCTGTCGGGTCTCGGTCTGTCGCTGATCTCCCGGCTGGGTGAGACCACGCTCGCCAGGCTGCGCGAGAAGTTCGTCGAACGGGCCCTCGGACTTCCGCTGGACCGGGTGGAGCGGGCCGGGGCCGGCGATCTGACCTCCCGGGTCACCGCCGATGTGTCCCTCATCGCCGAAGCGGTCCGCAACGCCCTTCCGGAGCTGGCGCGTTCGCTGCTGACCATCTTCCTCACCCTGGGCGCGATGGCCCTGCTCGACTGGCGGTTCCTGCTCGCCGCGCTGGTGGCGGTGCCGGTGCAGGTCGCCACCGCGCGCTGGTACGTGGCCCGGGCGGTGCCCCTCTACGCCGAGCAGCGGGTGGCGGCGGGCGCCCAGCAGCAGCAGTTGCTGGACACCGTCGCCGGTGCCTCCACCGTGCGCGCGTTCCGGCTGGAACGGGAGCACGCGGAGAAGGTCACCGAGCGGTCCCGGTCGGTGGTGGCGCTGACCATGCGCGGGGTGCGGCTGGTGCTGGGCTTCTACAGCCGGCTGCACATCGCCGAGTATCTGGGCCTGGCCGCCGTGCTGTTCACCGGCTACTGGCTGGTCCGTCAGGGCTCGGCGTCCATCGGCACCGCGACCGCCGCCGCCCTGTACTTCCACAGTCTGTTCACCCCGGTCAACGCCGCCCTCGTCCTTCTCGACGACGCCCAGTCGGCGACCGCGGGCCTGGCGCGGCTCGTCGGTGTCACCGACCAGGAGGCGCCGCGGGAGCGGGAGCCGGCGGCGGGGACGGGCCGGTTCGAGGTCACCGTGCGCGGCCTCCGGCACGCCTACCGTCCGGGTCATCCCGTGCTGCACGACATCGATCTGACGATCCGTCATGGTGAGCGGGTGGCGCTGGTGGGTGCCAGCGGGGCCGGGAAAACGACCCTGGCCCGGCTCGTCGCGGGCATCCAGCCGCCCACCTCCGGGACCGTCCTGGTGGACGGCGTCCCGCCCACCGAGCTGAGCCGGACCGGGGACCGTCGCACGGTCGCCCTGATCACCCAGGAGACGCATGTCTTCGCGGGTCCGCTCGCCGACGACCTCCGGCTCGCCAAGCCCGACGCGACCGACGACGAACTGCGCGCCGCGCTCGACCGGGTCGACGCGCTGGCCTGGGCCGAGTCCCTGCCCGAGGGCCTCGCCACGGTCGTCGGCGACGGCGGGCACCGGCTCACCGGGGACCGCACCCAGGCGCTGGCCCTCGCCCGGCTGATCCTCTCCGACCCGCCGCTGGTGATCCTCGACGAGGCGACCGCCGAGGCGGGCAGCGCCGGGGCGCGGGCCCTGGAGAAGGCCGTCACCCAGGCCACGGACGGCCGGACCGCGCTGATCGTGGCGCACCGGCTGAGCCAGGCGGCGACCGCCGACCGGATCGTCGTCATGGACGCCGGGCGGATCGTCGAGACCGGCACGCACGACGCGCTGCGCGCCGCGGACGGCCCCTACGCCGCGCTCTGGGCCGCCTGGTCGGACACCCGCGACACCGGCTCCCGGCCGCCTCGACCCCCACGTGTTCCCCATCCCCCGCACCGCCCTGCTCCACAGGAAACCGAACCGAAGGACCACCGATGTTCCGCTCTCGCAGAGCCCGAAGGCTCACCGGCGCCCTCGCCTCCGCCCTCCTGCTCCTGACCGCGGCCACGGCCTGCGGCGACGACTCGGACACCGACGCCTCGGACACCGAGGCCAAGGCGAGCGCATCCGGGAAGTCCGCCTTCCCGGTGACCATCGCCCACAAGTACGGCAGCACGACGGTCGATGCCGAGCCGAAGCGGATCGTCACCGTCGGTCTCACCGACCAGGACTCGGTGCTGGCCCTCGGCGCGGTTCCGGTGGGCACCACCGAGTGGCTCGGCGGCTACAAGGGCGCGATCGGCCCCTGGGCCGAGGACAAGCTCGGCGGCGCCGAGGCGCCCACCGTGCTCAAGGACACCGGCACGGGCCCGCAGGTGGAGAAGATCGCGGCGCTGAAGCCGGACCTGATCCTCGCCGTGTACGGCGGGCTCACCAAGGAGCAGTACGAGTCGCTGTCCAAGTTCGCCCCGGTGGTCGCCCAGCCCAAGGAGTACAACGACTGGGGTGTGCCGTGGCAGGAGCAGACGGAGACGATCGGGAAGGCGCTCGGCAAGTCGGAGGAGGCGGCGAAGGTCGTCGCGGACACCGAGGCCAAGATCGAGGCCGCGGCCGGGGAGCACCCCGAGTTCAAGGGCGCGAGCGCGGTGATGGCCACGCCGTACGAGGGCATGTTCGTCTTCGGCAGCCAGGACGCGCGCTCCCGGCTGCTGACCGGGCTCGGCTTCTCGCTGCCGAAGGACCTGGACAAGGCGATCGGTGACCAGTTCGGCGCGAACATCAGCAAGGAGCGCACCGATCTGCTCGACCAGGACGCGGTGGTCTGGATCGTCGCCGATGTCGACAAGGAGTCCGGCAAGCTGCACAAGGACGCCTCGTACAAGGACCTGACGGTCGTGAAGGAGGGCCGGGAGGTCTTCGTCAACGAGTCGAGCGACTACGGCAACGCCACGTCCTTCGTCTCCCCGCTCAGCCTGCCGTACGTGGTGGAGCGGCTGGTCCCGCAGCTGGCGGCGGCGGTGGACGGGAAGCCGGACACCGCGGTGGAGCAGCCCGCCGACTGACGTCGGAGGGAACCGGGAAGGGGGCGGCCGGCGGCCGCCCCCTTCCGCGCGTTCAGCGGTCCATGGCCTCGGCGAGGCTGCGGGGCCGCATGTCGGTCCAGTGCGTCTCCACGTACTCCAGGCAGTCCTGGCGCGCGGCGGGGCCGTGGACCGTGCGCCAGCCGGCCGGCACGTCGGCGAAGTCGGGCCAGAGGCTGTGCTGGTTCTCGTCGTTGACGAGCACCAGGTAGACGCCCTCGGGGTCCTCGAACGGGTTGGTCATGGTCTTCCTCTCCTCGGGGTCCTACGATCCGCTGTTCGACTCGGCCCACCGGACGAGTCCCTCCAGGGCCCGGAACCAGGCCCCGGCGAGATCCTCGACCGTCTCGCGCGGCAGCAGTCCTTCCAGGTAGGACCAGTGCGCGGCCAGTACCGGCCCGTCCGCACGGTCCTCCGTCACGACGTTGATGCTCAGCGCGTGTCCCTCACGCATCGTGGACTCCGGGCCGATGTCGGCCGCGTCCTCCTCGGGCGCGTACGACCAGTCCGTCTCCTCCGGGATGCCGAACCGGCCGAGGTAGTTGAACTCGACCCGGGCGCCTTCGCGGGCCGCCAGGACCTCCCGGGTGCGGGGGTTGAGGTGACGGAGCATGCCGTAGCCGACGCCTCCCGCGGGCAGCGAGGCGAGGTGTGCGCGCACGCGCCGTACGGTGTCCGCGGCCGCCGGGCCGCCGGCGAACGCCTCGTCGACGTCGGCCGCGTCCGCTTCGAGCCGGACCGGGAAGACGCTGGTGAACCAGCCGACCGTGCGGGAGAGGTCGGCTCCGTCGCCGGCCAGTTCCTCCTCGCGGCCGTGGCCCTCCAGGTCGACGAGGACCGAGGTGCCGGACGTGCCGTCGCGGCGGCGCCGGTCGGCGAAGGCCAGGGCGAGCCCGGCGAGCAGCACGTCGTTGACGCTCGCGCCGAACGCCGCGGGCACCGTCGACAGCAGCGGCCCGGTGCGCTCGGCGGGCAGCCGGGTGACGACCTCGCGCTGGGTGGCGGTGGTGTCGGCGTCCGGGTCCGGCGTACGGGTCAGCGGGAGGGCGCCGGCGCCGTCCAGGATGTCCGTCCACACCGGCAGTTCCGCCTCGCGCTCGGGCGCCTGGGCCTGTGCGGAGAGCAGCCGCGACCAGCCGGCGAACGAGGTGTCCACCGGGTCGAGCCGGACCGGCCGTCCGGCCGAGACGTCCCGCCAGGCCGCCGCCAGGTCGGGCAGCAGCACGCGCCAGGACACCCCGTCGACGACCAGGTGGTGGGCCATCAGCAGCAGGCGTCCGGGCCGGTCGCCCGCGTCGAACCAGACGGCCCGCACCATGGCGCCCGCGTCCGGGTCCAGCAGGGCCCGGGCGGTGTGCGCGTGCTCGCGTACGGTCTCGGCCAGGGCGTCCGCGTCGAGCCCGGCCACGTCCACGACGTCGGTCCACGACCGCGCGGTGACGGCGCCGACGGGCGGCACGTGCAGCGACCAGTCCTCGGTGGACTCGCGCGAGGGCCTGACCAGGGTGGCCCGGAGCAGGTCGTGCCGGTCGGCGAGCGCCTGGAGCACGGTGGTGAGGGCGGGCAGGTCGAGCGCCGCGGGCGTCCGGACGAGCGCCGCCTGGTGGTACGTGGCGAAGGGGCCGCCCAGTTCGCGCAGCCAGTGCATGACCGGTGTGAGGGGCACGCCGCCGGTGCCGTCCTCCTCGGGCCGGTGCGCGGCCGCGTCGACGTGCTCGGCGACCGCGGCCAGCGCGGCGACCGTGCGGTGCCGGAAGACGAGGCGCGGGGTGACACGCAGGCCGGCCGTCCGCGCCCGGCTGACGAACTGCATCGCCATGATGCTGTCGCCGCCCAGGGTGAAGAAGTCGTCGTCCACACCGACCTGTTCGAGACCGAGCAGGTCGGCGAAGACCGCGCAGAGCGTCTCCTCGGCGGCCGTGGTGGGTGCGCGGCCGGTGGAGAGGGCGGAGAAGTCGGGTGCGGGCAGGGCGGAGCGGTCCAGCTTGCCGTTGGGGAGGCGCGGGAGGCGTTCGAGGAGGACGACGACGGCCGGGACCATGTGGTCGGGGAGCCGTGCGGCGAGGTGGCCGCGCAGGTCCGCCGCTTCCGGACGGGCGTCCGGGTGGGCGACCGCGTACGCCACCAGCAGCTTGCGGGAACCTTCCTGACGCACCGTCACCACGGCCTGGGTGACCGCGGGGTGAGCGGCGAGCACGGACTCGATCTCGGCCGGTTCGATGCGGAAGCCGCGGATCTTGACCTGGTCGTCGGCGCGTCCGAGGTAGTCGAGTCGCCCGTCGGCGGTCCAGCGGGCCAGGTCTCCGGTGCGGTACAGACGCGAGCCGGGCGCGCCGAACGGATCGGCCACAAAGCGCTCGGCGGCCAGCGCGGGGGCGTTGAGGTAGCCGCGCGCGAGGCCGCCGCCCGCGAGGTACAGCTCGCCGGTCACACCGGGCGGCACCGGCTGGAGCAGCTGGTCCAGGACGTGTGCCCTGGTTCCGGCCACCGGCCGCCCGACCAGCGGGCGGTCACTGTCGCGGACCCGCGCCACCAGGGCGTCCACGGTCGACTCGGTGGGCCCGTACAGGTTGAACGCCTCGGTGTCGCGCAGGGTGCCGAGCCTGTGCCACTGGGCCGGGGGCACGGCCTCGCCGCCGACGCCGACCACCGCGAGCGGGCAGTCGTCGCCGTCGAGCAGGCCGCTGTCGGCCATCTGCGCGAAGAAGGACGGGGTCACTTCCAGGAAGTCGAAGCGGTGCTCGCGCACGGCCGCGGCCAGGAGTTCGGGGTCGCGCCGGACCTCCTCCGAGACGATGTGGACGCAGTGTCCGTCGAGGAGCCAGAGCTGGGGCTGCCAGGACGCGTCGAAGAAGAACGACCAGGCGTGCCCGGCGCGCAGATGGCGCCGCCCGGTGATCTCGGCAGCCCGTGCGTGGAGCGTCTCGCGGTGGCTGTGGAAGAGGTTGCCGAGGGTTTCGTGGGTCACGACGACGCCCTTGGGGCGGCCGGTGGAGCCGGAGGTGTAGATGACGTAGGCCGGGTGTCCGGGCGTCAGGGGCGCGGTGCGCTCGGCGTCGGTGAGGTCGGCGGAGTCCTGGGCGGCGGTCCGCCCGGCCGTGTCGGGGTCGTCGAGGACCAGCGTCCCGGTGCCCGGAGGCAGGAGGGCCGCGAACTCGCGGGTGGTGAGGGTCAGCACGGGCCGGGCGTCGTCCAGGACGTCGGCCGTGCGGTCCAGCGGGGCGTCGGGGTCGAGGGGCAGGTACGCGGCGCCCGCCTTGTGCACGGCGAGCACGGCGGTCAGGAAGCCGGCGGTGCGGGGCAGGAGCAGGGCCACGAACCGTTCCGGGCCCGCGCCCGCCGCCACCAGCAGCCGGGCGAGCCGGTTGGCCTCGGTGTTCAGCTCGGCGAAGGTCAGCTCGACGCCGTCGGAGGCCACCGCGGGCAGCCCCGGGTACTCGCCGACGCGCGCCTCGAACAGCTCGGGCACCGTCGTCGGGGCCGCGGCGGGTGGCAGGGCGTGCCATCCCTCCCGCAGCCGGAGCCGTTCCTCCGCGTCGAGGAGGTCCACGCGTCCGATCGTGACGTCCGGGTCGGCCACCACGGCGCGCAGCAGGCGCCGCAGCCGGTCGGCGAAGGACTGCGCGGTGGCGGGGTCGAACAGGTCGGCGCTGTACTCCAGTACGCCGTCGACACCGCTGCCGTCGGCGCGCTCGACGAAGTCGAAGGACAGGTCGAACTTGGCCGTCGTCTGGGCCACGTCGTCGCGGCGGGCCCGCAGTCCGGGGAGCCAGGTGTCCTCCTCCCCCGACGCGAGGTACACCACCATCACCTGGAACAGCGGGTGGCGGGCGAGCGACCGGACCGGGTTGAGGACCTCCACCAGCCGCTCGAAGGGGACGTCCTGGTGGTCGAAGGCGGCGAGGTCGGTCTCCCGCACCCTGGCGAGCAGTTCCCGGAAGGTCGGGTCGCCGGAGGTGTCGGTGCGCAGCACCAGGGTGTTGAGGAAGAAGCCGACCAGGTCCTCCAGGGCCGCGTCGGTCCGCCCGGAGATCGGGCTGCCGATCGGGATGTCGTGCCCGGCGCCCAGCCTGCTGAGCAGGGTCGCCACCGCGGCCTGGAGCACCATGAACACGCTGACGCCCTGGGCGCGCGCCAACCGGTGCAGATCGGCGGCGAGTTCGGCGTCGAGGCCGAGATCGGCGGAGCCGCCCCGGTAGCTCGACTCCAGAGGCCGGGGCCGGTCGGCGGGCAGGGTCAGCTCCTCCGGCAGACCGGCCAGCGCCCGGCGCCAGTACGCGATCTGCGCCTCGCCGACCTCGGCGAGCAGGCTCTGCTGCCAGAGGGTGTAGTCGGCGTACTGCACGGGCAGGGGCGCCCACTGGGGGGCGTGTCCGGCGGTCCGGGCGGCGTAGGCGAGGGCCAGGTCCCGGTTGAGGGGTCCCTCCGACCACTCGTCGCCCGCGATGTGGTGCAGCAGGAGCAGCAGGGTCCACTCCCGCTCCCCCGTGCGGAACACATGGACGCGCAGCGGGGGTTCGCGGTCCAGTGCGAAGCCGTACGCGCCGGCCTCGACCAGCCGGACGGCGAGCCGCTCCTCGTCGGTCTCCTCGACCTCGAACGGGATGCCGGTGCCGTCCGCGTCCAGTACCCGCTGGAAGGCGCGGCCCTCCTCCTCGGGGAACACCGTGCGCAGTGTCTCGTGCCGGGCGGCGAGGTCGTGCACCGCGGCGCGCAGCGCGTCGACGTCGAGCGTGCCGGTGAGCCGCCAGGCCGAGGGGATGTTGTAGGTGGGGCTCGGGCCGTCCACCTGGTACAGCACCCACAGGCGCTGCTGGGCCGACGACAGCGGCAGCCGCTCGGGACGCGGTCGGAGCGTCAGCGCCGGGCGGGCAGGGCCCCGGAGCGCGCCGTCCCGGTCCAGGCGGGCGGCGAGCCGGGCGACCGTGCGGGCGTCGAACACCGTGCGCAGGGCCACCTCGGCGCCCAGGGCGGCACGGATCCGCGCGGTGAGGCGCATCGCGAGCAGGGAGTGCCCGCCGAGCGCGAAGAAGTCGTCGTCGACGCCGACCCGGGGCAGGCCGAGGGCGTCGGCGAACAGTGCGCAGAGGATCTCCTCGCGGGGAGAGCGGGGCCGCCCGCCGACGGTGCCCTCCGCCGTGAAGTCGGGGGCGGGCAGGGCCGCCCGGTCCAGTTTGCCGTTGGGTGTCAGCGGCAGGGCGTCCAGGGTGACGAAGGCCGCGGGCACCATGTGCTCGGGCAGGACGGCGGCGCAGTGGACGCGCAGTTCCGCAGGGTCGGCGGTCGCTTCGGGGGACGGGATCAGGTAGGCCACGAGGCGCTGGTCGCGTGCGACGACGACGGCGTGCCCGACGGACGGGTGCCGGGCGAGGACCATCGCCACCTCGCCGGGCTCGACGCGGATGCCGCGGATCTTGACCTGGTCGTCGGTGCGGCCGAGGAAGTCCAGACGCCCGTCGGCCGTCCAGCGGGCCAGATCACCCGTGCGGTACATGCGGGTGCCGGGCGCGCCGTGGGGATCGGGGACGAACCGTTCGGCGGTGAGGCCGGGGCGGCGAAGGTAGCCGCGGGCGAGTTGGACGCCGGCCAGGTACAGCTCACCGGCCACGCCGGGCGGGACAGGGCGCAGGGCGGCGTCCAGGACGTAGGCGCGGGTGTTCCACACCGGGCGGCCGATCGTCACCGGCCGCTCCTGCGCGGGCACTTCGGTCGCCGTGACGTCGACGGACGCCTCCGTGGGCCCGTACAGGTTGTGCAGCCGCGCCGGGAGCAGTTCGTGGAAGCGCTCGGCCACGGGCGCGGGGAGCGCCTCGCCGCTGCACATCACGTGGCGCAGTCCGGTGCAGCGCGCGGCGGCGGGCTCCTCCAGGAACTGCTGGAGCATCGACGGCACGAAGTGGACCGTGGTGACGGCGTGTTCCCGGATCAGCTCGGCGAGCCGGGCGGGCTCGCGGTGGCTGTCGGGCGGGGCGACGACGAGGGCGGCACCGGTGACGAGCGGCCAGAAGAACTCCCACACCGAGACGTCGAACCCGGCGGGGGTCTTCTGGAGGACCCGGTCCTCGGCGGTGAGCCGGTAGGTGTGCTGCATCCACAGCAGCCGGTTGGCGATACCCGCGTGCGGAACGGCGACGCCCTTGGGGCGGCCCGTCGAGCCCGAGGTGTAGATCACGTAGGCCGGGCTCAACGGGTCATAACGGCTCGGGAGTTCCGCCTCGGGACCCTCGGGGAGAGCGTCCTGGACAACGAGGACCGGAGACGCGTCGTCCAGGGTGAACGCCAGGCGCTCCGGCGGGAGGCCCGGGTCCAGTGGCAGGTACGCCCCGCCCGCCCGGTGCACCGCCAGCAGGGCCACGACCAGCTCGGTCGACCGGGGCAGCGCCACGCCCACCGTGCTCTCGGGTCCCACGCCCATCCCCGCCAGCACCTTGGCCGTGTGCTCGACGCGGGCGTCCAACTCGGCGTAGGTCAGGCGTTGCTCGCCGCCTATCAGGGCCGTGGCGTCCGGGGTGCGGGCCGCTTGGGCGCGGAACAGTTCGGGCAGGGTCGCCTCGGGCACGTCGACGGCGGTGTCGTTCCAGCCCTCGACGACCTGGTGGCGCTCGTCGGCCTCCAGGAGCGTCAGGTCTCGCACCGGCAGATCCGGTGCGGCCGCCGCCTGGTTCAGCAACCGCGCCAGGTACCCGGCCAGGCGTCGCGCGGTCGCCGGGTCGCACCGGTCCAGGGCGTGTTCGAGCAGCAGCACCAGACGGCCCTGACCGGCCTCGTCCACGAAGGTGAAGTGGAGGTCGAACTTGGCGGCGCCGGTGTCCATCTCGAACCACTCGGTGGGCAGGCCCAGCACGTCGGGGTCGCCGTCGGGCCGGTAGTGGTAGCCGAGCATCACCTGGAACAGCGGATTGCGGCCGGCCTCCCGGGGCGGGTTGAGGGCCTCGACGACGTGGTCGAAGGGCAGGTCCTGGTGCTCGAAGGCTGCCAGGGACGCCTCCCGGACGCGGGCAAGCAGTTCCCGGAAGGTGAGGCCGGCACCGGACAGGTCGGTGCGCAGGACGAGGGTGTTGACGAAGAAGCCGACCAGGTCGTTCAACGCCTCGTCGGTGCGTCCGGCGACGGGTGCGCCGAGCGGGATGTCCTCGCCCGCGCCCAGCCGGTGCAGCAGCGCTGCGGTGGCGGCCTGGAACAGCATGAACATACTGGTGCCGGTGGACCGGGAGAGGTCGCGCAGGGCGGCGCCGGTGCCGGGGTCCAGTTCCAGACGGACCCGGCCGCCGTCTCCCGTGGGCGTGTCCGGGCGGGGCCGGTCGAGCGGCAGGGTCAGTTCCTCGGGGAGGCCGCGCAGGGCCTCGGTCCAGTAGGCGACTTGGCCGGCGCCGACCTCGGCGAGGAGCGTGTCCTGCCAAAGGGTGTAGTCGGCGTACTGCACCGGGAGCGGAGCCCAGTCGGGTGCGCGGCCCTCGCGGCGGGCTCGGTAGGCGGCGTCCAGGTCGGCGAGGAAGGGCCGGTCGGACCACTCGTCGGTGGTGATGTGGTGCAGCATCAGCGCCACCACGTGGTCGGCGGGCCCGAGCCTCAGCACCTCCGCCCGCAGGGGCAGTTCAGCGCTCAGGTCGAACGGTCGCCGCTGCGCGTCGGTGACCCGTCCGGCCAGATCGCGCTCGGCACAGTCGCTGATCCGCAGTTCGGGTTCCGCCTCACCGGGCTCGGCGACCCACTGGTACGGCTCGCCGTCCTCGGCCAGGATGCGTGTGCGCAACGCTTCATGACGAGCTGTCAGATCGCCGAGAGCAGCCCGCAGCGCGTCCACGTCCAGCGGGCCGCGCAGCCGGAACACGAGCGGGAAGTTGTACGCGACCCCACCGCCGATCCGTTCGACCAGCCACAGCCTCCTTTGGGCGGCCGACAGCGGGATACGCTCGGGTCGTCGGTCCACCGGGACGAGCGCCGGGCGGGCGGGGCGGCCGGTCTCCGCGCGCAGGGCCAGTGATTCCGGGGTCGGGGCCTCGAAGAGGTCGCGGATGGCGAGTTCCGCGCCGAGTTCGGTGCGGGCCCGGCTGATCAGGCGGGTCGCGAGGAGTGAGTGGCCGCCCAGGTCGAAGAAGTTGTCCTCCGCGCCGGTGCGGGGCAGGCCGAGGACCTCGGCGAAGAGCCGGCAGAGCACTTCCTCGACGGGGGTGGACGGTCCGCGCCCCTGGGACAGGGCGACCGCGGGCTCGGCGTCGGGCAGGGCGCGGACGTCGAGCTTGCCGTTGTCGTTCATCGGCAGCCGCGGCAGGACGACGAACGCGGCCGGGACCATGTAGCCGGGCAGCCGTCGTCCCAGGTCCTCGCGCAGCCGCCGGACCAGGGCGCCCTGGCCGCGGGTGGCGGTCGGGGTGTTGGCGTACGGGGCGTCACCCCGGTCGGCGCGGGGGCGGTGCAGGCCGAGGGTGCGACCGGTACGGCCGGCGGGGACGAAGACGGCGTCGAAGAAGCCCGGTTCGTCCGACCAGGTGGTCAGGACGCGGTAGCCGTGCTCCGAGCCCAACTGCCGGATGTCCTCGGGTTCCTCGCCGGTTTCGGGCGGCGGCGCCGACTCCGTCGCGCGCAGGGCGGTCAGGTCAACCGCCGTGCGCGCGTCGGGGATCGCGCGGACCCGGAGGGCTCCGGTTCCGTCGAGTCGGGCGGGGAGGTCGGCGCCCCACGGCAGTTCGGGGGCGTCGTCCAGCCGGAGAGCGGAGTCGGTGTCGGCGTACAGGACGACGTCGTAGCGGTAGCGGGTCAGTTCGTTGTGGTGCCGTCCGGTCTTGGTGCGCAGCTCGCAGCCCAGGCCGAGGGTGCTGAACCAGTCCGGGTCGACGAGGAGTTCCTTCTCCAGGGCGAGGCCGCGGTCCACGGCCCGGCGCAGCGCCTCGGGTTCGGCACCGGTGCGCGCGAGCTGGATGCCGGTCTGGAAGACCCGTGCCTGCCGCAGGTCCCGTACGTCGCCGAGGAAGAGGGCGCCGCCGGGGGCGAGGAGCCTCATCGCGCCGCGGATCACCTTGGCCAGGTGGTCCAGGCTCGGGAAGTACTGGACGACGGAGTTGATGACGACGGTGTCGAAGTGGCCGGCCGGCAGGCCCTCGGTGTCCTCGGCGGGCCGGCAGCGCAGGTGGACCTTGCGGGCCAGCTCCGGGTCGGCGGCGAGGTCCTCGCCGAGCTTGCGGATGACGGGCGCGGCGAAGTCGGTGGCCCAGTACTCCTCCGCGTCCGGGGCGAGCCGGGACAGCAGCAGGCCGGAGCCGACGCCGATCTCCAGGATGCGCCTCGGGGCGAGTTCGCGGATGCGTTCCACGGTCGCCTCGCGCCACTCCCGCATGTGCTCCAGCGGGATGGGCGTGCCGTCGTAGGAGCTGTCCCAGCCGGCGAAGTCCTCGGTGCGGACGGCGGTGCCGATCTCGGTGTACTCGGCGGAGTAGATCTCCCGCCACTCGCCGATCTGCTCCTCCTCCGCCGACCGGCGTGTCTCGGCGTCCGGTTCGGCCGGGACGACGTAGCCGACGAGGCGCTGGGTGCCGGGGGCGGCGGTGTCGTCTCGGGCCAGCACGGCGGCCTGGGACACCTCGGGGTGCTGGGCCAGCGCGGTCTCGATCTCGCCCAGCTCGACGCGGTGGCCGCGGATCTTGACCTGGTCGTCGGTGCGGCCGAGGAAGTCGAGGTTGCCGTCGGGCCTGCGCCGCACGAGGTCGCCGGTGCGGTACATACGCTCGCCGGGGCGGCCGTAGGGGTCGGCGACGAACCGGTCGGCGGTCAGGCCCGGCCGGTCGAGGTAGCCGCGGGCCAGGCCCACTCCGGCGATGTACAGCTCGCCCGCCACGCCGTCCGGGACGGGCCGCAGCCAGGTGTCCAGGACGCGGGCGCGGGTGGCGCGGATCGGGCGGCCGACGGTGGGCGTGGCACTGTCGTGGGTGCCGCCGCCGAGGGTGTTGATGGTGTACTCGGTGGGCCCGTACAGGTTGTAGCCGTAGGTGCCCTCGGTGTCCCGCAGGGTGTTCCACACCGTCTCGGTGACCGCCTCGCCGCCGAGGAGCACCAGCGGCGGGCGGTGCCCCTCCAACAGGCCCTCCTCGATGAGGAGATGGGCGTAGGTCGGGGTCACGTTCACGACGTCGACGCGGTGTTCCTCGCAGTAGGCCACCAGCGCGATGGCGTCCCGGCGCAACTCCTCGTCGCAGATGTGCACTTCGTGGCCCTCGACGAGCCAGAGCAGTTCCTCCCAGGACATGTCGAAGGCGAAGGACACGGTGTGCGCGATGCGCAGGCGCCGCCCGCCGGCCGAGGCGATGGCCGGGGCGAAGATCTCCTTCTGGTGGTTGAGCTGCATGTTCGTCAGACCGACGTACGGCGTGACGACGCCCTTGGGGCGGCCGGTGGAGCCGGAGGTGTAGATGACGTACGCGGGGTGGTCCAGGCTGAAGTCCACCCGCACGGGGCCCTCGGGCAGCGCGGCGAGTTCGGCCGCGGTGCCGGGGTCGTCGAGCAGCAGCCGGGGGGTGTCGCCGCTCAGGGTCCGGGAGACGGCGCTCGTGGACAGCAGGAGCAGCGGGCGGGCGTCGGCCAGCATGAGGGAGAGCCGCTCGGCGGGGTGGTCCAGTTCCAGCGGCAGGTAGGCGGCTCCGGTGCGCAGCACCGCGAACAGCGCCACGACCGTGTCGATCGAGCGCGGCAGACCGAGGGCGACGACCTGTTCGGGTCCGGCGCCGCGGGCGATCAGCAGCCGGGCCATGCGGTCGCAGCGGGCGTCGAGTTCGGCGTAGGTGATCCGCTCGTCGCCGAAGACCAGGGCGGTGGCGTCCGGGGTGCGGGCGGCCTGCGCGGCGAGCAGGTCGGCGACCGTCTCGTGCGGGACGGGCTGCCGCTGCTCGTCCTCCTCGCGGGCCAGGGCGTCGGCCTCGGCGGGCAGCAGGGCGGAGAGCGAGCCGACCGCCGCGTCCGGGTCGGCGACGAGGCGGCCGGTGAGCAGCACGAACCGGTCGAGCAGGGCGCGCGCGCAGGTCTCGTCCAGCAGGTCGGGCCGGTAGGCGAGGGTGACGCGGACCCGTTCGCCGGGGGTGACGACGAGGTTGGCCGGGTAGTGCGTGGCGTCCACGTTGGCGACGGCGGTCGCGCCGTGCCGTTCGCGGAGTTCGGCGAGCCGCTCGTCGGTGTCGGCGTTGCGGAGCACGAACAGGGTGTCGAACAGCCGCCGGTGCCCGCTCTCCGCCTGGAGGACGCCGAGGCCGAGGTGCTCGTACGGCATGATCTCCAGGCGTTCGCGCTGAACGCGGCGGAGCAGCTCCAGGACCGGTTCGCGCGGGTCGAAGGCGATCCGGGCGGGCACGGTGTTGAGGAACATGCCGATGACGTTCTCGACGTCCGGCACCTCGCTGGGCCGTCCGGCGACGGTCGTGCCGAAGGCGATGTCGCTCCGCCCGGAGGCCCCGGCGAGGACCAGGCCCCAGGCGGCGTTGAGGACGGTGTTGAGGGTGAGGCCGTGCTGCCGGGCGGTGCCCCGCAGGCGTTCGGCGGTGCCGGGGTCGAGGACGGCGTCCAGGTGCTCGGGGACGACGGGTTCCAGGCCCCGGTCGTCCACGGCGGGGACGAGCAGCGTGGGTTCCTCGAAGCCGGCCAGCGCGGTGCGCCAGGCGTGGGTCGCGACGGTGTCGTCCTGGTGCTCCAGCCAGGTCAGGTAGTCCCGGTAGGAGCCGGGGCGGGCGAGGCTCGCCGGGTCGCCGCCGCTCTCGTACAGCGCGAACAGCTGGTCCAGGAAGAGCCAGGCGGACCAGCCGTCCCACAGGATGAGGTGGCGGCCGACGACGAGCCGGTCGCCGCGGCCGTCGCCGAGGCGCAGCAGCAGCATCCGGAAGAGCAGGGGGCGGGCGAGGTCGAAGCGCCGCGCACGCGACTCGTCCATCAACTCGGCGATCCGCCGGTCCTGTTCGGCCTCCGTCAGCGCGGACAGGTCGATCTCGGTGAGCGGCACCTCGGCGTCGCGCACGATGAACTGCACGGGCTGGCGCAGTCCTTCGCTGGTGAACCCGGCGCGCAGGGAGGGGTTGCGGGCCAGCAGGGTGCGGGTCGCGGCGCGCAGCCGCCCGGCGTCCACTCCGGCGGTGAAGTCGAAGGACTCGTGGACGGTGTAGACGTCCAGGGCGCTGTCGTCGTAGGTGGAGTGGAAGAACAGGCCCTCCTGGAGGGGGGCCAGCGGCCAGACGTCCTCGACGCGGCCGGGGGCGAGCAGGTCGACGCGTGCGCGTTCCTCCTCGGTGAGCGAGAAGGCGGACGGCGCGGGTGCGGCCGTCGGGTCCTCGGCCAGGGCCGCGGCGGCGAGCGCGGCCGGGGTGCGGTGTTCGAAGATCTCGCGCGGGCCGAGGGCCAGTCCGGCCCGGCGGGCCCGGCTGGCGACGGCGATGGAGCTGATGCTGTCCCCGCCGAGCAGGAAGAAGTCGTCGTCGACTCCGGCGTCGGGCAGCTTCAGTACGGCGGCGAAGATCTCCGTGAGGAGCTGTTCGCGGGGGTCGCGCGGGGCGCGCGCCTCGGCCCGCACGGCCCGTGGGGCGGGCAGCGCGTTGCGGTCCAGTTTGCCGCTGGGGGTGAGCGGCAGGGCGTCGAGGACGACGTAGGCGGCCGGCACCATCGCGGCGGGCAGCGCGGACTCCATGGCCGCGCGCACGGCGGCCGGTTCGGCGTCCGCGCCGGCGTCGGCGGAGGGTACGACGTAGGCGACGAGGGCGTTGTCGCGTACCGTCACCGCGGCCGCGGCCACGGCCGGCAGCCGGGTCAGGGCGGCCTCGATCTCGCCGGGCTCGATGCGGTTGCCGCGGAGCTTGACCTGCCGGTCGGTGCGGCCCAGGTATTCGATCACGCCGTCGGAGCGGCGGCGGACCAGGTCGCCGGTGCGGTACATGCGGCTGCCGCGCGGGCCGTAGGGGTCGGCGGTGAACCGTTCGGCGGTCAGCGCGGGGCGGGCGTGGTAGCCGCGGGCCAGCTGGACGCCGGTCAGGTACAGCTCTCCGGGGACGCCGTCGGGGACAGGCCGCAGACCGGTGTCGAGCACCCGCAGGCCGGTGTTCCACACCGGGCGGCCGATGGGCACGGAGGGCCCTTCGTCGGCGTCCTCGCAGGGGTGGTGGGTGACGTCGACGGCGGCCTCGGTGGGCCCGTACAGGTTGTGCAGCGGTACGCCGGTCAGCTCCCGCCAGCGGCGGGCGGCGGTGGCCGGGAGGGCCTCTCCGCTGCTCAGGACCCGGCGCAGGGAGGCCGCCCAGGAGGGGTCGTCGGTGACCTCGTCGGACTGGAGGAACGCCTCCAGCATGGACGGCACGAAGTGCAGGGTGGTGACGGCCTCCCGGCGGACCAGGGAGACCAGGTGGGACGGGTCGCGGTGGCCGTCGGGGCGGGCGAGCACGACGGCCGCGCCCTCCAGGAGGGGCCAGAAGAACTCCCAGACGGAGACGTCGAAACTGGACGGCGTCTTCTGGAGCACCCGGTCGTCGGCGGTCAGCGGATAGGCGCCCTGCATCCAGGCGAGCCGGTTGACGATGGCCCGGTGGGTGACGATCACGCCCTTGGGCAGACCGGTGGAGCCGGAGGTGTAGATCAGGTAGGCGGGGTCGTCGGGGAGGGCCCCGCGCCCTGTGCCGGGCTGCCCGGTGGGCGGTTCGTCGTCATCGAGGACGAGGACCGTCCCGGCGGCCCGCGCCGGCAGGCGTCCGGCGGTGGCGCTCAGGGTGACGACGGTGCCGGCTCCGGAGTCGGCGAGCATGTGGGCGACGCGGTCGGCCGGGTAGTCCAGGTCGACGGGCAGATAGGCGGCCCCGGACTTGAGGACGCCGAGCAGCGCGACCATCAGTTCGGCCGAGCGGGGCACGGCGACCGCGACGAAGGTGCCGGGTGCCGCGCCACGGCCGCGCAGCCGGTCGGCCAACGCCTCGGCGCGTGCGTCGAGTTCGGCGTAGGTGAGCCGTTCGTCGGCGAACACCACGGCGGTGGCCTCGGGGGTGCGGGCGGCCTGGGCGGCGAACGCGCGCGCCAGGGTCGTCTCCGGGACGGCGCGCTCCTCGCCGGCCGGGTGGGCGCGCAGCGCCTCGTCCGGGGAGAGCAGGTCCACGGCGGCGGTGGGGCGGGCCGGGTCGGCGGCGATGGCGTCGAGCACCCGGACGAGGCGGTCTCCGATGACGCGGACGGTGTCCTCGTCGAGCCGGTCCGTGTGGTGCTTGAGCCGCAGGTCGAGCCGCTCCCCCGGCTTGACGACGAGGGCGAGGGGGTAGTGCACGGCGTCGTGGAAGGCGTCGCCCGTGATCCGTACGGTGCCCGAGGGGTCGCGCAGGTCGGTCTCGGCCGGGTAGTTCTCGAACACCACGAGGGTGTCGAAGAGTTCGCCCTCTCCGGCGTGTCCGGCGAGCCGCTGGATCTCCGCCAGCCCGAGGTGCTGGTGGTCGAGCAGGCGTGCTTGTTCGTCCTGGAGTCGGATCAGGAGGTTCCCGAGGGACTCGCCGGGGGTCCGGGTCAGCCGGGTCGGAAGGGTGTTGATGAACAGGCCGACCATGGAGGCGATGCCGTCGACCTGGCTGTCCCGGCCGGAGACGGTGGTGCCGAACACCACGTCGTCACGGCCGGTGAGCCCGCCCAGGAGCAGGCCCCAGGCGGCCTGGACGACGGTGCCGAGGGTGACGCCGTGGGCGCGGGCCCGGTCCACGAGCCGTGCGGTGGTCCGCTCGGACAGCTCCACGCGGACCTGGGCGGGCCGCACCGGTGCCCCGGTGGCCGGGGTGCCGACGAGCCGGGTGGCCTCGTCGAGTCCGGCGAGCGCGGTGCGCCAGGCGGAGCGGGCCGCTTCGCGGTCCTGCCCGGCGAGCCGGCGCAGGAAGGCACTGTAGGGGGCCACTTCGGCGAGGGCCGGGGTGTCGGTGCCGTAGCAGGCCATCAGTTCGCGGTGCAGGACGGGCAGCGACCAGCCGTCCGCCACGATGTGATGGAACGTCAGCACGAGCCTGCTGCGGTCTTCGCCGAGGCGGATCAGCGCGCAGCGCAGCAGGGGCGGCGCGGTCAGGTCGAAGCCGGTCGCGCGTTCGTCCGCGGCCACCGCCTCGCCGAGGGTCTCGCGGACCGTCCCGTCCTGCGCGGACAGGTCGACCTCCCGCCAGGGCAGTTCCGCGTTCCGGACGACGATCTGCACGGGGGTGCCGTCCGGGCCCTGCCGGAACGCGGCCCGCAGTGGTGCGTGCCGGTCCAGCAGGCGCTGTGCGGCGCGGCGCAGGGTCGGGCCGTCGACGGGTCCGGACAGGTCCAGCACCTGCTGGACGACGTAGGCGTCACCGCGGGCGCCGCTGGTCAGGGAGTGGAAGAAGAAGCCCTGCTGGAGCGGGGTCAGCGGGAGCAGTTCGGCGATGTCGAGGGGGTGGGTGCCCTGGACGTCGGCCAGTTCGTCGGGGGTGAGTTCCAGGAGCGGTGCCGGCGCGGTGGTCTCGGCCACGCGCTCGACCGCCGCGCGGGCCAGGGATTCGGCGGTGCGGTGCCGGAAGACGTCCCGGGTGGTCAGGGCGAGTCCCGACTGCCGGGCCCGGATGAGAAGCTGGATCGCGGTGATGCTGTCGCCGCCCAGGGCGAGGAAGTCGTCCTCGGCCGTCACCGCGTCCAGCCCGAGGACTTCGGCGTACAGGGAGCAGAGCAGCTTCTCGCGCGGGGTCGCGGGGGCGCGTCCGGAACTCATCGCCCCGTAGTCGGGGGCGGGCAGGGCACGGGCGTCGATCTTGCCGCTCGGGGTGACCGGCAGCGCGTGCAGGGGCACCAGGGCCGAGGGGACCATGTAGTCGGGCAGCCAGGCGGCGGCGTGCGTGCGCAGGGTCCGCATCAGGGCGGCCACGTCGCGGAAGGGGGCGGGCCGGTTGGCGCGCGGGTACGCGCCGGCCCCGCGGTACGGGCCGGGGTGCGGCGCGGACGGGGCGCCGGCCCCGTCACCGGAGGGCTCGCGCAGGAGCACCACGTCGAGGGCGCCGTCGTCCGCGGTGCCGTTCCAGGTGACCTGGGCGGTGTAGCCGTGCCGGGCGGCGAGGGCGTGGAGGTCCTCGGGGTCCACCCCGGGTGCCGCCTCGCGGCTGCTGCCCTCCAGGGCGCGCAGGTCCGCTAGGTCGTCGGCGAGCCGCGCGTTGGGCACTCCGGTGACCCGCAGCCGGGGCGGCTCCTCGGCGAGCAGCGCCGACAGGGCGGTCAGGTCTCCGGCGGTGGCCCAGGAGATCTCGCGCTCGTAGGGGGCGGGGGTGCGGGTGCCGGGGCGCAGGACGACGTCGTAGCGGTAGCGGCTGAGTTCGTTGTGGTGGGCGGCCCGCTTGAGGCGGATGTCGGCGTCGAATCCGTCCAGTGAGGCGAAGTAGTCGGGGTCCAGGAGGAGTTCGCCCTCCCAGTTGACCGCGCGCTCGACGGCCTCGCGCAGTGCGCTCTTGTCGCGGTCGCCGTCCTCGGGGGCCCGGCGGGTCTCCACGGCGGCGCGCAGGGTGCGCAGCAGACGCAGGTTGCGCACGTCTCCGACGAAGATCCGGCCGCCGGGGGCCAGCAGGCGCGCGGCGCGGCGCAGCACGTCCTCCAGGTAGCCGGCGTCGGGGAAGTACTGGGCGACGGAGTTGATGACGACCGTGTCGAAGAAGCCGGCCGGGAGCCCGTCGGTGTCGTGCGCGGGGCGTGCGCTCAGTTCGACCTTGGCGGCGAGGCCGGGGTCGGCCGCCACCTGGGCGGCGAGCGCCCGGACGGCTTCGTGGGAGAGGTCGGTGCCCCAGTAGGTCTCGCAGTCGGGCGCGATCCTGGAGAGGATCAGACCGCTGCCGACGCCGATCTCCAGCACCCTGCGCACCGGGCCGAGTTCGCGGATGCGCGCGACGGTGGCCTCGCGCCATTCGCGCATCTCGGCGACCGGCAGGGGCGTGCCGTCGTACATGCTGTTCCAGCCCGCGAAGTTCTCGCGCGGGCTCTCGGACCCGGCGGCGCTGTAGAGGAGTTCGTGGACCTCCTTCCACTCCTCGACGTGCGCGTCCGTCTCGTCGTGCCGCGGCCGGTCGAGGCTGGGCACGACGTATCCGACGAGCCGCCGGTCGCCGGGGCGGTCCTCGCGGGCGACCACGGTGACCTGGTCGACGGCCGGGTGGCCGCGCAGCACGGACTCGATCTCGCCGGGCTCGATCCGGAACCCTCGGATCTTGATCTGGGTGTCCGCGCGGCCGAGGAACTCCAGCCGTCCGTCGGCGCGCCAGCGCACCAGGTCGCCGGTGCGGTAGAGCCGTTCGCCGGGTGCGCCGAAGGGGTCGGCCACGAACCGTTCGGCGGTGAGGTCGGGACGGCCGAGGTAGCCGCGGGCGAGTCCGGCGCCGCCCAGGTAGAGATCTCCCGTGAGTCCGGCGGGGACCGGACGGAGGTAGGCGTCGAGGACGTAGGCGCGGGTGCCCGGGTCGGGGACGCCGATCGGGACGACGGCGCCGGCCGGGATGTCCGGATCGCACCGTCCGAGGGTGGAGTTGGTGGTGGCCTCGGTCGGCCCGTAGGCGTTGAACATCATCCGGCCGCGGGCGTAGCGGCCCACGAGTTCCGGGGAGACCCGCTCGGTGCCGGCCAGCAGGGTCGCGGCGGGCGGCAGGTGAACGTCGTCGGGCAGGGCCGCGAGGAGCGCGGGCGGGAGGATCATGAAGGTGATGCCGTGGGCGTGGGCGTAGTCGGCGAGCGGCGCCCCGGGCACCCGGCGCTCGGCGGGCACGACGACCAGGCGGCCGCCGGAGAGCAGGCCGAGGCACAGGTCCCAGAAGGCGACGTCGAAACTGGGCGAGGCGAACTGCAGGACGCGGCTGTGCGGACCGATGCCGAAGCGTTCGGTCTGGGTGGCGACCAGTTTGGCGACCCCGCTGTGCGCGAGGACGACACCCTTGGGGCGGCCGGTGGAGCCGGAGGTGTAGATGACGTAGGCGGCGCTGTCGACGGTGAGCGGCGCCCCGCGGTCCGCCTCTCCGGGGTCGTGGGCGGGCCGCGCGGCCAGTTCGTCGGCCGTGGCCCGGGAGTCCAGCTCCAGCGGAGTCGTGCCGTCCTGGCCGGGCAGTTCCCGGGCCGTCTCCTCGGTGGTGACCACGCAGACGGGGGCCGCGTCGGCGAGCATGTACGCGATGCGGTCGGCGGGGTAGTCGTGGTCGATGGGGAGGTAGGCGGCGCCCGACTTCAGGACGGCGACCTCGGCGACGATCAGTTCGGCGGAGCGGGGCAGGGCCAGGGCCACGATGCGCTCGGGGCCGGCGCCGCGCGCGAGCAGGGCGTGGGCGAGCCGGTTGGCGCGCTCGTCCAGCTCGGCGTAGGTCAGCCGCTCGTCCTCGAAGACCAGGGCGACGGCGTCCGGGCGGGCGCGGACCTGCTCGGCGAAGAGGGCGGGCCAGGTCGTGGCGGGCACGGTGTGCTCGGTGGCGTTCCAGTCGTGGACGACCTGCCGGTACTCCCCTTCCGCCAGCAGTGCCAGCCGGTCCAGGGGCGTCTCCGGCCGGCCGAGCGCGTCGGCGAGCAGGGTCCGGTAGTGGCCGAGGATCCGGTCGGCCGTCGTGTCGTCGAGCAGCCGGGGGTCGTAGGTCGCCCGCGCCTCGCCGTTCTCGACGTGGAGCAACAGGTCGACCGGGCCCGGCAGTTCACCGGCGGGTCGGCGGGCGGTCGCGAAGGCGGTGTTGAAGAAGAGCCCGCCGCCGCGGGTCGGGCGGGGACGCAGCTCCTCGATCAGCATGGTCAGGGGCAGCCGGTGGTTCTCGGCCTCCTCCCACGTCTGCTCCACCCGGCGCAACAGCCCCTGGAAGGTGGGCTCGTGGTCGGTGCGGACCCTCAGCGGCAGCCCGTCGTGGCCGACGGTGACATCGGCGGTCTGGCCGTAGCGGTGCAGCAACGCGCAGAACGCGGTGAGCAGTTCGGCATCCGTGGCGTCCGGGACGCCGGTCAGGGTGCGGGTACGGCGTCCTGGGTCCGGCTCGGCCGGATGGGGTCGGTCGACGGGCAGTGAGATCTCCAGCGGAAGCGGTGTCAGCAACCGCTGCCAATGAGCCAGGACTTCCTCGGAACCGCACACGGACGCGCGTCCTCCCCGGGGGTCGTTCCCGGCCCTGGGCCGGGGGTCGGCGCAATAGTAAGGTAAGGGTTACCTAATTCATAGAGAGCGCACAGTTTTCCCCAAGGGGATGGGACCGCGGCCGATCTCGCCCTAAAGTCCCACCAGTTAAGGTAAGGCTGACCGAAGGAAGTGACGTGGGGACCTCGGCGGTCCGGGCGGCGAAAGGCCCCCGCGCGGTACTCCTGCTCGCGTTGTCCGGCGCGGCGCTCCTGACCCTGTGCGGTCTGTCGATGGTGTTCGGCGCGCTCAGCGTCCCCCTCGACCAGGTCTGGCACACCCTGCTCGGCGATCCGCCCAACTCCCGCATCGACAACGTCATCTGGTCGGTCCGGCTACCGCGCACGGCACTGGGCCTCGCCACCGGCGCCGCGCTGGGCCTGGCAGGCGCCCTGATGCAGGCCCTGACCCGCAATCCGCTCGCCGACCCCGGCATCCTCGGCGTCAGCGCGGGCGCCGCCTTCGCCGTCGTCCTGTCCGTCGGAGTCGTCGGCATCAGCTCGGTCTACGGCTACATCTGGTTCGCCTTCGCCGGCGCCCTGGCGGCCAGCGTCCTGGTCTACCTGCTCGGCGGGCTGGGCCGCTCCGGGAGCACACCGGTGAAGCTGGCCCTGGCCGGCGTCGCCGTGACCTCCCTGCTCTTCTCCCTGACCAGCGCCATCGCCCTCACCGACCCGGACGCCCTGAACCGCTACCGCTTCTGGTCGGCGGGCTCACTGGCCAACCAGGACCAGGAAGTCCTGCTGCGGGTCCTGCCGTTCCTCGGCGTCGGCGCCGTCCTGGCGCTGGCCTCGGCGCCCGCGCTGAACCGCCTGGCACTCGGCGACGACGTCGCCAGGTCGCTGGGGCTCCGGCTGGGCCTGGTCCGCGTCCAGGGCGTGCTGGCGGTCACCCTGCTCACCGGCGGGGCCGTCGCCGTCATCGGGCCCGTGGTCTTCGTCGGCCTGGTCGTCCCGCACATCGCCCGCGTGCTCGCGCAGGCCGCCGGGATCGGCCCCGACCACCGCTGGCTGCTCCCCCTGTCGGCGGTGCTCGCGCCCTGTCTGCTGCTCGCCGCGGACATCGTCGGACGGCTCATCGACCGGCCGGTCGAGATCCAGGCCGGCGTCCTGGTCGCCTTCATCGGCGGCCCGTTCTTCATCGCGCTGGTGCGCCGCCGACGACTCGCGGAGCTGTGAGCCCATGACCACCGAACTCGCCCCCGTACCGGGCCCGAAGGAGCCGGCGGACCGGACGGCTCCCCGGCGCACGGGCGGCCGTGTCACCTTCCGGCTCGCCGTGCCGCCGGTCTCCGGCCTGCTGCGGCCCCGGCTGCTGGCCGTCTGTGTGCTGCTCGCGGCCGCCGCCGTCCTGCTGTTCGCCGTGGAGACCTCGGTCGGGGACATCCCCCTGCCGCTGGGCGACGTGTTCAGCGCCCTGGTCGGCTCGGGCGATCCCGGCACCGAGCTGATCGTCCGCGAACTCCGGCTCCCCCGGGCGCTGGCGGGCCTGCTCGTCGGCATCGCCTTCGGCGTCTCCGGGGCGCTGCTCCAGGCCCTGACCCGCAATCCGCTCGCCAGTCCCGACATGATGGGCATCACCCAGGGCGCGGGCACCGCCGTGGTGGCGGGCATCGTGCTGGGCTGGGACGGCGGGCTGAGCACCCAGACGCTCGGTCTGCTCGGCGCGCTGCTGGCGGCCCTGCTGGTGTACGTACTGGCCTGGAAGCGCGGCACCAGCGGCTACCGGATCGTCCTCGTCGGCGTCGGCGTCGCGTGGATCTGCACCAGCGCCACCGACTACCTGATGGCCCGCGGCCAGCGCTTCCAGGCGCAGGCGGCACTGGGCTGGCTGGTGGGCAACCTCAACGGCCGTACCTGGGAGCAGATCACCCCGCTGATCTGGGCGACGGTGCTGCTGCTGCCGCCGGCCCTGCTGCTCGGACGGCTGATGCGCACGCTGGAACTCGGTGACGACGTGGCCCGGGGGCTGGGCACCCGGGTGCAGACCGTCCGGGTCGCGGTGCTGCTCGCCGCCGTCGGTCTGGTGGCCTTCGGGGCCGCTGCCGCCGGTCCGGTGGCCTTCGTGGCGCTCGCCGCCCCGCAGGTCGCCCAGCGCCTCGCCGGTACGGCCTTCCCGCCGCCCGTGGGCGCCGGGCTGACCGGTGCCGTGATGGTCCTCGGATCCGATCTCGTCGCACGCAAGCTCATCACCGACACCGAGCTGCCGGTCGGGATCGTCACGGGTGTGCTCGGCGCGCCCGTTCTGCTGTGGCTGCTCGTACGCGCCAACCGCGCCGGTTCAGGAGGCTGACACCATGTCGAAGACGGACCACCTCGCCGGCGACGGCCCCGAACTGAGCGCCGAGGGACTGCGGCTGGCCTACGACGACCGGGTCGTGGTCGAGGATCTCGATCTGGCGGTGCCCACCGGGCGGATCACCGTGATCGTGGGCGCGAACGCGTGCGGCAAGTCCACGCTGCTGCGGGCCCTGGCCCGGCTGCTGCCGCCCAGGGCGGGCGCGGTCCGGCTGGACGGGCGGTCGATCCACTCCGTCCCGACCCGGGTCCTCGCCCAGCGCCTCGGGATCCTGCCGCAGTCCCCCGTGGCCCCCGAGGGGCTGACCGTCATCGATCTGGTGGGCCGCGGCCGGTCACCGCACCAGACCTGGTGGCGCCAGTGGTCCTCGGCCGACGAGGAGGCCGTGCACGACGCGCTGCGCGCGACCGACATGACCGATCTCGCGCACCGCGCGGTCGACGAACTCTCCGGCGGACAGCGGCAACGGGCCTGGATCGCCATGGCGGTCGCCCAGGGCACACCGGTCATGCTGCTGGACGAACCGACGACCTACCTCGACCTCGCCCACCAGATCGACGTACTGGACCTGATCACCGACCTCAACCGGCACCAGGGCCGCACGGTCGTGATGGTGCTGCACGACCTCAACCAGGCCTGCCGGTACGCGGATCACATCGTCGCCATGAAGGCGGGCCGGGTCGTCCGCGAGGGGGCCCCGGCGGAGGTGGTCACCGCCGCGACGGTGGAGGAGGTCTTCGGGCTGCGCTGCGTCGTCGGCACCGACCCGGTCAGCGGGACCCCCATGGTGATCCCGAGGGGACGGCACCACGAAGGAGTCGAGGACGCCGAACCCGTCGCCGTCCCCGGGGTCACCGGCTGAGCCTCCGGCGGGACCGGGCCCGGCCCGGTCCCGCCGGAGCACTCACGGACGGGGCGTCAGATAACCCCCCATCGTGCGGAAGTACTCGGTGGCCGGGTACTCGGTGCCGTCCTCGGTCCGCACCCGCTGGACCAGCAGACCGGGCAGCCGGCCCGAACGCGCCCCCGTACCCGCCACGATGACGATGCCGTCTCCCTCACGGATGAAGATCCGGCCCGGTGTTCCGCCGTAACGCCCTTCGGAGACGGCCGCCTTGACGATCCGCAGGCGCTCGCCGCGATGGTGCGTGAAGGCGTTCGGGTACGGGTCCGACTGGGCCCGCACCAGCCGCTCCAGGTCCTCCGCGGGCCAGGTCCAGTCGATCCGGCTGTCCTCCAGGGCCCGCTTGTGGAAGAAGCTGGACCGGGTGCGGTCCTGCGGGATCCACTCGGCCCGGCCGGAGGCGATGAGGTCCAGGGACTCGCGGACCACGGGGCCGATCAGGTCGACGGTGCGGTGGAACAGGTCGGTCGCGGTGTCGGCGGACCCGACGGGCACCGCGCGCTGGAGCAGGATGTCGCCCATGTCCAGCTCGGCGTCCATGCGGTGGGCGGTGACGCCGACCTGCTTCTCCCCGTTGATGAGCGCCCAGATCAGCGGCGAGAAGCCGGCGTAGGACGGCAGCAGCGAGTCGTGGACGTTGAGCGTGCCGTGCGGGGGGAGGTCGAAGATCTCCGCGGGCAGCCAGGTACGCCAGTTGTTGGCGACGATGATGTCCGGCTCGGCGTCCTTCAGCGCCCGGAGCAGTTCCTCGTCGCCCGGACGGTTGCGCAGCAGCACGGGTACCCCGTGCTTCTCGGCGAGTTCGGCGACCGAATCGCTCCAGATCCTCTCGTAGACGTGGTCGCTCTTGGGATGGGTGACGACCAGGACCACTTCGTGCTCGGAGTCCAGCAGAGCCTGCAGCGTCCGGTGCCCCCAGGTCTGGTACCCGAACATGACGACCCGCATATAAGCCCTCCTCAGCCATTGCTAGGTTAGGCTAACCTTATCTAGCATGTGCCTGCTCGGGGGAGCCTGTGTGCCTTATCTGAGAACACTGTGAACTCCCCCCTACAGGAGGCGATGACGCGGTGACGACGCTGCACAGTGATCCGGACTCCATCTACGACGTACTGGGCATCGGCTTCGGCCCGTCCAATCTCGCACTCGCCATCGCGCTGCACGAACAGGGCGCGACACCGGACGCAGGAGGCGGATTCCGCGTCGGATTCCTCGAACGCCAGGCGCGGTTCGGCTGGCACCGGGGCATGCTCATCGACGACGCGACCATGCAAGTGTCCTTCCTCAAAGACCTGGTGACGATGCGTGATCCCACCAGTGACTTCAGTTTCCTGTGCTACTTGCGGGAGCGCGGACGTCTGGTGGACTTCCTCAATCAGAAGACGCTCTTCCCTCTGCGCATCGAGTTCCACGACTACTTCGAGTGGGCCGCCGCCCGTGTGGAGCACCTCGTGGACTACGGCTCCGACGTGGTCTCGGTGAAGCCCGTCACCGAACAGGGTGAGGTCCGCTGGTTCGACGTCGTCAGCCGTGACCCCGCGGCCCCCGAGGTGACGACCGTGCGCCGCACCCGGGCCCTGTGCGTGGCGTCCGGTCTGGAACCGCACCTGCCGCCGGGCGCGGTGCGCTCGGAACGCACGTGGCACACCAGCGAGTTGCTGCCCCGCGTGGAGCAACTCCGCGGCTCCGGGGCACCCGTTCGCCGAGCCGTGGTGCTCGGTGCCGGGCAGAGCGCCGCCGAGGCGGTCGACTACCTCCACCGCAGCTTCCCCGAGGCCGAGATCTGCTCGGTCTTCGCCAAGTACGGCTACACACCCGCCGACGACAGCCCGTTCGCCAACCGGATCTTCGACCCCGAGGCGGTCGACCTGTTCCACAGGGCGCCGGCCGAGGTCAAGCGCTCCCTGCACGACTACCACCGCAGCACCAACTACTCGGTCGTCGACATGGAGTTGATCGAGTCGCTCTCGCACACGATGTACCGCGAGAAGGTCCAGGGACGGCAGCGGCTGCGGATGATGAACGTCTCCCGCATCCGCGAGGTGGCCGACGATCCCGAGGGCATGCGGGTGACGGTGGAGTTCCTCCCGACGGGTGAACGCGAGGTGCTCGACTGCGACCTCATCGTCTACGCCACCGGGTACCGGCCGCGGGGACTCGGCGACCACCTCGGTGACATCGACAAGCTCTGCCTGCGCGACGAGGAGGACCAGCTCCGCGTCGGACGCGACCACCGGGTGGAGACCGCCGCGAACGTCAGGGCGGAGATCTACCTCCAGGGAGGCACCGAGCACACCCACGGCCTGACCTCGACCCTGCTGTCCACCACCGCCGTACGGGCCGGGGAGATCTGCTCCTCGTTGCTCGCCGATCGCGCGAGGGCGGCCGGCTCCCGCGGGTAGAAACCCCCCATGTCCGCTCCGGCCGCCGACACGCTGCTGCCCGTCAACGCCACGCTCGCCGTCGCCCTCACGGTCCTGCTGCTCGCGGGCACCGCGGTGGCGGCCGTCTTCCGGCTCTCGCCCGACGGGTCGTACCGGCGGGCCCGTGAGGTCGTGACGGCGGGTGTGCGGGCGGCCCTGCAACTGGCCGCGGTGTCCCTGGTGATCGGCTACGCCGTCCACCGCACCGCGGCCCTTCTCGGGTTCCTGTTCCTGATGTTCGCCGTCGCCGCCCGGACCGCGGGACGCCGCGTCACGCCCAACCGCACCTGGTGGTGGGCGGCCCTCCCGATCGCGGTCCCCGTGGTCCCCGTGGTCGCCGCGCTGGTGCTGTCCGGTCTGCTGACCGTGCCGGGGATCGCCGTCGTGCCGGTGACCGGCATCCTGATCGGCGGCGCGCTCACCGCGACCGTGCTGGCCGGGCGGCGCGCGCTGGACGAGGCCACCGGGCGCTTCGGCGAGGTCGAGGCGGCGCTCTCGCTGGGCTTCTCCGAGCGGGACGCCCATCTCGAAGTGGTTCGCGGCGCGGCCTCGGACGCCCTGCTGCCGGCCCTGGACCAGACCCGCACGGTGGGTCTGGTCACCCTGCCGGGCGCCTTCGTCGGCATGCTGCTGGCCGGTGCCTCACCCGTGCTCGCGGGCACCGTCCAGGTCTTCGTCCTGGTCGCGCTGCTCGCGGTGGAGGCCCTGTCGGTGGCGCTGACCGTCGAACTCGTCGCCCGCCGCAGGCTCCACCGCGACCAGGAGCCGAAGCGTCCCTCCCCTCACCCCTGGCGGCGGCTGCGCACCAGGAGGTAGAGGAAGTACGGCGTGCCGATCACGGCGGTCACCATCCCGGCGCCGAGCTGCGCGGGCGCGATGACGGTACGGCCCAACAGGTCGGCGCCGCAGACCAGTACGGCACCCAGCAGCATGGCGACCGGCACGACCCGGACGTGCTGCCGTCCGACCAGCGCCCGCGCCGCGTGCGGGGCGACGAGGCCCACGAAGCCGATGGTGCCGGTGCCGGCGACGGCGGTGGCGCTCAGCAGCACGCCGAGGGCGAGGAAGCCGAGGCGGGCCCGTCCCAGGTCGAGACCCAACAGGCGCGGGGTGTCCTCGTCGAGCGACACCAGGTCCAGCTCCCCGCGCCGCGCCAGCGCCACGGCGATGCCGACCACGACCATGATCGCCATCGGGACGACGTCCGGCATGGTCCGCCCGTAGGTCGAACCGGACAGCCAGGTGAGGGCCTTGACCGCGTTGAACGGGTCGGTGAGGACGATCAGCAGGCTGATCAGGGCGGTGGCGGCGGTGGCCACTCCGATGCCGACGAGCACCAGCCGGTTCTGCTGGAACCCGCCGCGCGCGGCGAGCCCGAAGACGACGACGGAGCTGATCGCCGCGCCCGCGAAGGCCGCGCCCGCCACGCCCCAGGAACCGGCCAGCGGTGCGGTGGTCACCAGGACCACCGCACCCAGCGCGGCTCCCCCGGAGACGCCGAGGACGGCGGGTTCGGCGAGCGGGTTGCGGGTCACCGCCTGGATGAGCGTCCCGGCGAGGGCGAGCGCCGCGCCGGCCAGCAGGGCGGCGAGCACCCGGGGCATCCGGGTGTCGAGCACGAAGGACACGGTCTGACCCGCGTTGCCCTGCGCCCAGTTGACGACATCACCGAGGAGGAGTTTGGCGTCGCCCAGCAGCACCCCGGCGATCGTCACGCCCACCAGGGCGGCCACCAGGACGGCGGTGACGGTGAGGAAGACGGCGCGGCTGCGGATGCGCAGCCGGTCGGGGGCCGCCGAGGCTGCGGTGTCCTTCAGCCGGACCGCCATCACGACGAGGAAGACGGCGCCCACGAGGCTGGTGACCACGCCGGTCGGGACGGCGACCGCGAGGTCCGCGGGGACGAGGGCCCTCAGCAGGACGTCCGAGCCGAGGACCAGCGCGGCGCCGGTGAGACCGGTGACCGGCAGGCTCGCCCGGCTCTTGGTGAGGCCGTGGAATCTGCGGGACAGCGGCCGGACCAGGGCGGGGGCGCACAGGCCGACGAAGCCGACAGGGCCGGCCAGGGTGACGGCGGCCGCGGACAGCAGCGCGGCGAGGACCACCGCGGTGACGCGGGTGGCGCGCACCGGTACGCCGAGGCCGCGGGCGGCGTCGTCGCCCAGGGCCAGCGCGTCGACCCGGCGGGCGACCAGCAGCAGCCCGAGCAGTCCGAGGACGCCTAGGGGCGCCATGCTGATCACGCCGTCGAAGCCGTTCTGCCCGATGCTGCCCTGGTTCCACTGGTAGAGCCCGTGGGTCTCCTCGGGGAAGAGCAGGAGCAGTCCCTCGGTGACGGCGTTGAGGCCGAGCATCAGGGCGGTGCCGGCGAGCACCAGGCGCACGGTTCCGGCGCCCAGGCCGGAGAGACCGAGCACGACCGCCGCCGCGGCGAGGCTGCCCAGCAGGGCGACGCCGGAGGAGGCGAGCAGCGGCAGCGAGACACCGGTGACGGCGACCAGGCCGAGGGCCAGATAGGCGCCGGCGTTGACGGCGAGCGTGTCGGGGGCCGCGAGCACGTTGCGGCTGACGGCCTGGAGGGCGGCGCCGGCCATGCCGAGCATGGCGCCGACGAGGATGCCGGCGGTCATGCGCGGCAGCCGGGAGGCGATGACGACGGAGGCGTCGCCCGGGTCGGCGCTGCCGGTGAACGCCTTCCACACCTCGGAGGCGCCGACGGCGGCGGTGCCCTGCGTGATGTCGACGACCGCGAGGGCGGCGACCAGCAGGACCAGTGCGGCCGTCACCGCGGCCGCGCCCGTCCGGGACGTGGCCGCCGGCGGACGGGTGGCGGGAGGTGTCGCGGTGACGGCCATGGCGTTACTTCGTCAGCGCGGCGACGACGGAGTCGACGTACTGGCTCATCGACTCGGGGCCGCCGAACATCCAGATGCCGTCGGGCAGCCGGTGGACGTTGCCCTTCTTCACGAACGGCAGCGAGGTCCAGACCTTGTCCTTGGCGAGGGCGCCGGTGAAGGGGTTGCTGCTCTCGTCGCCGTCGTTGCCGATGTAGGCGAACTGGACGTCGTCGCTGAGCTTGGTGAGCCCCTCGACGTCGGTGGAGGCGAGGCCGTAGCTCTCGTCGCCCTTGACGGTCCAGTCGTTCTTCAGGCCCAGCTCCTCGTTGACGGCGCCGATGAGCGAGCCGCTGGTGTAGGGGCGGAGCGTGACCTGGTTGGACATGTCGTAGCCGTCGGCGAAGGCGTACTCGGCGCCGTCGAGACCGGCGTCGGCGAGGGCCTTCTTGCCCTCGGCGAGCTTGGCGTCGAAGTCGTCCTTGATCTTCTCGGCCTGCTCGGTGGTGCCGGTGGCCTTGGCGAGGAGGTCGAGGTTCTCCGTCATCCGGCCGATCGGGTCGGCGGCGTCGGCGGACTTGACCTCGACCACCGGGGCGACCTTGCGCAGCTGCTTGACGGCGGCCGGCGGCAGGTCGGTGCTGGCGACGATGAGGTCCGGCTTGAGCGCGGCGATGGTGTCCATGCTGGGCTCGCCGCGGGTGCCGATGTCCTTGGGGTCGTTCTTCAGCGGGACCGCGCTGTCCCAGGTGTTGTAGCCCTTGACGTCCGCGACGCCGACCGGGTCCACGCCCAGCGACACCAGCAGCTCGACCTCGTGCCACTCGGTTCCGACGACCTTGGTGGCCGGGCCGTCGAGTTCGACCTTGGCGCCGGAGGCGTCGGTGAGGGTGATCTTCTCACTGGTCTTCTTGGCGTCGTCGCTGTCGGCGGCGGGCTCGGTCGTACCGCAGGCGGTCAGGGTGAGGGCCGCGGCGGTGGCGACCGCCGCGGTGAGCAGGAGGCGTCTCATGAGGTTGTGCTGAGCCTTTCGCTTCGCGAGTGGTGTCGGCCGATGGCGCGGGTGCGCAGCCGGCCGGTGAGGGGGTCGGTGCCGACTTCGATACGGATGCCGTAGGTGTCGGTCAGCCGCTCCGCGGTCAGTACGTCTTCGGGGAGGCCGTCGGCGACGATGCGGCCCTGGTGCAGGAGCACGATCCGGTCGGCGAGGGCGGCTGCCTGGTCGAGGTCGTGCAGGACGGCGCCGACGGCGATCCCGTGGTCGTCCGCCAGGTCGCGGACGAGGTCGAGGAGTTCGATCTGGTAGCGCAGGTCGAGGTAGGTGGTGGGTTCGTCCAAGAGCAGCACGCCCGTCTCCTGGGCGAGGCAGCTCGCCAGCCACACGCGCTGGAGCTGGCCTCCGGAGAGGTGCTCGGCGCCGCGCTCGGCGAGGTCGGCGACGCCGGTCAGGGCGAGCGCGCGGTCCACCGCGGCCCGTCCGTCCGCGTCGGCCCGGCCCCAGCGGCCCCGGTAGGGGTAGCGGCCGAACTCGACCACGTCCCGCACGGTCAGGCCGGTGGGGGTGGGCCGACCCTGCGTCAGCAGGGCCACCCGGCGCGAGAACTCACGGGGGCTCAGCGCCAGGGCGTCGGTGTCGTCCACGGTGAGGGTGGCGGTGCGTGGGCGCTGGAGGCGCGCGACGGTGCGCAGCAGGGTCGACTTGCCGCTGCCGTTGGGGCCCACCAGCACGGTCACTTCACCGGGCCGGAGCGCCACCGAGGCGCCGTGCAGGACGTCGACGCCGTCGTAGGCCACGGTGACTTCCGCGGCCGTCAGCTCATGACCGCGGGGACGGGCCTCCGCGGGACTCTCTTCACCTGATCGCACGCGGCAAAGGGTAGCCTAACCTAACCGGAGGTCGCGAGGGGGGTACGCGTCCCGCGCAAGAGGAAGATCGGCCAATGTGCGGCAACTCCGGAGAGCACCGCACAGTTGGCCCTTAGGTTAGCCTCCCCTAATACACCCTACGCGCGCGGCATTGAGGGCACCGGCGGCTCCTCGGCGGGTGCCGAGGAGAGCGGGATCGGCGTGAACATCGCCGGTTCCTCGTCCGGGGTCAACGCGGTCGGGCCGTACACCCAGTCGGTGAAGGCGTAGTCGTACGGGTCCAGCGCCCGCATGACGGCGTTGCGGCGCAGCCGGGACTCCCCGTCGAGGTGCCAGAGTTCGCCCCAGGCGCGGGCCGTGCTCTGCACCCGCTCGCAGTGCTCCACCCGGACCGCCTCGTACGCGGCGAGGGCGCCGTCCCAGTCCGGGTGGGAGCCCGCCCCGACGGCCCCGGCCGGCCGGGCGTAGTGCCGCGCGAGCACCCAGCCGTCCTCGATGGCCATGATCGCGCCCTGCGCCATGTACTGGAGGGGCGGGTGCGCGGCGTCGCCGAGCAGCGCGATCCGGCCGTGCACCCAGGTCTCGACCGGGTCGCGGTCGAGCATCTGCCACCAGCGGTCCCGCCACATCAGCGGGATGCCCTTGCGCACGGTGTCGCAGGTGCCCTCGAAGGCCGCGTCCAACTCGTCGGGCGTGCCCCAGTCGTCCCGGCCGGCCAGCGCCTTGGGCGACTCGAACACGGCGACCTGGTTGAACATGTCGCCGCCGCGCAGCGCGTACTGGACGAAGTGGCAGCGGGGCCCGACGTACACGGTGACGTCCTTCTCCGCGATGCCGTTGTCGCGGACCCGCTCGATGGGCACGGCCGCGCGGTAGGCGACGTAGTCGGAGCTGACCACGTCGTCCCCGACCAGCAGGCGCCGGGCCACGGAGTGCAGTCCGTCGGCCGCCACGACCAGCGGGGCGCTCTCGACCCGCCCGTCCTCCAGCAGGACCCGGGCCCCGTCGGCCACGTTCTCGTACCCGACGACGGTCCGGTCCGTCAGCAGTTCGACCCCGGCGCGCTCGCAGGCGCGCAGGAAGATGCCGTGCAGATCACTGCGGTGGATCACCATGTACGGGTAGCCGTACCGGCGTTCGAGGTCCCGCAGGTCCAGCCGGGTCAGCTCCCGGGCGTCGAGCGCGTCGCGCATCACCATGTTCTCGGGGAGCACCCCGAGGGACCTGGCCTCGTCGAGCAGACCGTACTCGGCGAGGATGCGGGTGCAGTTGGGCGCGATCTGGAGACCGGCGCCCACCTCGCCGAACTCCTTGGCCCGTTCCAGGACGCGCACCCGCAGTCCCTGGCGGGCCAGGGCGAAGGCGGAGCTGAGTCCGCCGATGCCGCCGCCGACCACCAGGACGTCGGGGCTGGGTTCAGGGTTCATGATGTGATCCGTTCCTTCGGTCGCGGTACGGGCCCCGGTCAGAGCCAGGCGCCCAGCGTGGGGGCGGACAGGGCGGCGCCGGTGTCCCGTCCGGTCAGGTAGGCGGCGAGGTCCGCCAACTCGCCCTTCACCACGACGGGTTCGCCCTCGCCGGGCAGCTCCCAGTCGGCTTCCGGGGCGCGCAGGGAGAGGGCCGGTCCGGGGGCGGCGGACCGCTTGGCCACCACGTCCTCGCAGAGGGCGGTGAGGAAGTCGGCCGGCAGGTCGGCGAAGGACACGCCGCCCGCCAGGTCGACGGCGTGCACGCACACCTCGCGGGAGCGCAGCCACGGCACCTCGGTGGCCGGGACGGTCCGCCCCTGCGCGGTGACGACCGGCGCCCGCCACTGCTCCTCGTCCAGCGCGGCCATCCCCCGCTCCAGCTCCGCCGCCGACTCCCGCAGCCAGGAGGTCAGTTCGGCGGCGGGCAGGGCGCGGCCCCGCTCGATACCGGCGACGCGTTCCTCGGGCGAGGCGTACATGGGCGTGGGTTCGCCGGTGGCGGCCCAGTGCACCAGGTTGGACAGCGCCTCGGCGTTGGCGGCGACGTGCGCGGCCACGTGCGCCCGGCTCCAGCCGGGCAGCGGGCTGGGCTCGGCATAGCCGGCGTCATCGAACCGGGCCGCCCTCAGCAGCAGTTCGGTGCCGAGCCGGACCCAGCGGCGGGCGTCGTGGAAGGTGCGGGACATCAGGCGGACTTCTCCTTGACGACCCGGTTCTCCAGCCGGCCGATGCCCTCGATCTCGGTGACGACCGTCTCGCCGCCGAGGAGGTAGCGCTCGGGCCTGCGGGCGTGGCCGACGCCGCCCGGGGTGCCGGTGGCGATGATGTCGCCGGGGTTGAGGCGGACCACGGTGGAGACGTACTCGACCAGGGCGACCGGGTCGAACAGCAGGTCGCCGGTGGAGTCGGACTGCATGGCCTCGCCGTCCACCAGCAGCTTCACCTCCACGGCCGGACGCACCCCGCCCGGCAGTTCGTCCGGGGTGACCAGGTACGGGCCGACCGGCGTCGTGGAGTCCCACGTCTTGCCCTGGAGCCACTCACGGGTGCGGAACTGCCAGTCGCGGCAGGTGATGTCGTTGAGCACGGTGAATCCGGCGATGGCCGCCTCGGCCTCGGCACCCCGGGCGCGCCGTACGGGAGCGCCCACGACGACGGCGAGTTCGACCTCCCAGTCGAACTTCTCCGTCTCGTCGGGGCGGACGATGTCGTCGCCCGCGCCGATCAGGCTGTCGGCGAACTTCGCGAACAGGGTGGGGTGTTCGGGCAGGTCGCGACCCATCTCCTGAATGTGGTTGCGATAGTTGAGGCCGACGCAGACCACCTTGGAGGGAGCGGGCACCAGCGGCGCGAAGTCGGCGCCCCGGACCGGGTGGGCGGTGCCGGTCGCCGTCGCGGCGCGCTCGGCCCAGCCCTCCTCGGCCAGCAGCGCGCCCACGTCCGGGACCCCGAGGTCGATCAGGACGTCGCCGTCGAGGCGCACGGCCCGGGTGGTGCCGTCGGTGCGGAGGGTGGCGAGCTTCATCGGGGGGTTCCTTCCACCTGGGTGCGGTCCAGCCGCAGTGCTTCAAAGATCGGGGAGTCGCTGAACCGGAACAGGTCCAGCGCGCCGGAGTCGGAATCGGTGGCGCCGGCCTCGGAGCGGACCGAGAACGGCTGCCAGGAGGGCACGACGAAGAGGTCGCCGCGCGTGACGGACCAGCTGTGGTCGCCGACGGTGACGGTGCCGGAGCCGTCGAAGACCTGGTACACGGAGGAGCCGGTCTCCCGGGCGGGCGCGGTCTCGGCACCCCGGGCCACGCGGTGCATCTCGGCGCGGAGGGTGGGCAGCACGTCGGCGCCGGTGGCCGGGTCGGTGAACCGTACGGCGGCGTGGCCGGGCTCCACGGTGCCGGGGTGGCCCTCCGCCTCCAGGGCGAGCTGGTCGCTCAGGGCCCGGTCGGTGTGCTCCCAGCGGTAGGCCAGCAGGGGGGTGCCCGGTCCGGCGGTTCCGGCGGAGGCGACGGGCCGCAGCCCCGGATGCCCCCACAGCCGCTCCGAGCGCGACCGCTCGGGGGTGACGCGCTCGGCGTCGCTGATCGCGTCCCGGCCGAACTCGAAGAACTGCGTCTCGGTGGCGTACTGGAAGGGGATGTCCAGGCCGTCGATCCAGGCCATCGGCTCGGCGGTGGCGTTGTGGTGGGCGTGCATGTTCCAGCCGGCCTGCGGCAGGAAGTCACCGCGCCGCATCGCCACCGGGTCCCGCCCGACGACCGTCCACACCCCCTCGCCCTCCACGACGAAGCGGAAGGCGTGCTGGGTGTGCCGGTGCTCCGGGGCGTCCTCCCCGGGCATCAGGTACTGGATGGCGGCCCACAGCGTCGGCGTGGCGAAGGGGCGGCCGCCGAGCGAGGGGTTGGCGAGCGCGATGGCCCGGCGCTCGCCGCCGCGCCCGACCGGGACGAGGTCACCGGCCTGGGCCGCGAGCGAGCGCAGCCGCTCCCAGCGCCACAGGTGCGGCACCGCACGCGAGCGCGGACGGGCCGGCATCAGGTCGCCGATCTCGGTCCACAGCGGGACCAGGAGTTCCTGTTCGAAGCCCCGGTACAGCTCTTCGAGCGCCGGGGTGACCTCGGGCTGCCCGTCCGCGGAGAGGGCCTTCAGGCGGACCGGGGAACCCGTGCCGGAGTCTTGGGCTATGGAGGACTGAGTCACGGAACCCAGCCTGCGACGCGTCCACCAGAAGAACAGGTAGATTCTGGAGAGCAGAATCGAAGGGCACCGCCATGGACAAACCGCTCAAGACACCGCCCCCCTACCCCATCGCCAGCGTGGACCACGCGTTGCGCGCGGCGACGATCCTCCAGATGGAGGGCGGCGCGACGGTGTCGCAGATCGCCGAGCGCCTCGGGGTGGCCAGGTCCACCGCGCACCGGCTGCTCGCGATGCTGGTGTACCGGGACTTCGCGGTCCAGGACGAGGACCGCGTCTACCGCGCGGGCCCGGTGCTGGAGCTGGCGGCGCACTCGCAGTCCCTGGTCTCCCGGCTGCGCACGGCGGCCCTCCCCCATCTGCGCCGGGTGGTCGACCTGCTGGACGAGACCACGAATCTGATCGTCCGCACCGGCGACACGGCACGCTTCATCGCCAGTGTGGAGTGCCGCCAGGCCCTGCGGGTCGGCTCCCGGGAGGGCATGGTCTTCCCCGCCCACCGCACCACGGCCGGCCTCCTCCTGCTGGCCGACCTGACCGACGAGGAACTGGCGGAGGTCTACGACCCCGCCCGCTACCGGGACCGCCCCGCGGACCGCCCGGACCTCGCCCGGCTGCGTACCGAGCTGAAGCGCCTGCGCCGCAACGGCTTCGCCGTCAACCAGGAACGCTCCGAGCGGGGTCTGGTCGCGGTGGGCGTCCCGGTGCGCGACGCCGGGGGCACGGCGGTGGCCGGCCTGTCGGTGTCCATGCCGAGCGTGCGCTACGACGCACACCGGCTCCAGGCCCTGGTCGCGGCGCTCGACACCACCGCCCGCGCGCTGGAACGGAACCTGACCGAGCGGGCCTGAACCGTACGGACATGCCACCGGCGCCCCGCGCACCCGGAAGGGGGCGGCGGGGCGCCGGTGGCGGGCGTCAGGAGGCGTAGGTCTCGAACTCGGCCACCTTCGGGGTGCCCGAGGCACCGGTGATCTCGAAGGTGACCTTCTTCAGCGAGGTCTGCGCGAAGCTGATCACGCCCGCGCCGCTGCCGGAGGCCAGAACCGCACCGGTGTCGCCGTTGAGCAGCCGCCAGGAGCCGACGACGCCCGTGGATCCGGCCGCCTCACGGATGTTGACCTTGGAGACGGAGGTGGCGGAGCCCCACTTGACGGAGATCGAACCGGTCGTGCCGCTGGGCGACCAGTAGGTGTTCAGGTCGCCGTCGCGGACGTTGCCGTAGCTGGTGCCGTCGGCCTTGCTGGAACCGTCGGAGCCCGCCCCGATGCTGAGGTTGGTGCCGCTGGGCTGGGTGGGCGTCGTGGTCGGGGTGGCGGTGGGCGTCGCCGTGGAGGTCGGGGTCGGCGACGGGGTCTGCGGGGTGCAGTTGCCGTCGGACACCTTCAGGCCGGTGCCCGCGCCCGCCGTCCGGCTCACGACGTCGGGCACGCAGGTGGCGGCGTCCAGCGTGTAGGAGTACGGGACGCTGACCGTCGTGTTGGACGTCGGGTTGGGCCCCGCGGGGTAGTTGTCCTCGCCCGCGGCGGACCAGGTGACGTTGTCGAAGATGTTCCCGCTCACCTGCCAGGAGCCGCGCTGGTCGGTGTAGAAGGTGCCGAGGACGTCCTTGGAGTCCTCGAAGTAGTTGTTGTCGACCTTGGCCTTGGCGCCGGCGCGGGAGTTGATGCCGGACTCGTTGAGGCTCACGTAGTGGTTGTTGTAGACGTGGGCCGTACCGCCGCGCAGCAGCGGGGCGCGGGAGTCGATGTTCTGGTACAGGTTGTGATGGAAGGTCACGAACCCGTTGGACAGGTCACTCTCGCTGGAGCCGATGAGACCGCCCCGGCCGGAGTTGCGCAGGATGCTGTACGACAGCGTCACGTACTGGGTGTTGTCCTTCATGTCGAACAGGCCGTCGTAGCCCTCCGACTCACCGCCCGAGGCCTCCAGTGTGGCGTGGTCGACCCAGACGTTGCGGACGTCGCTCTCCATGCCGATCGCGTCACCGCCGTTGGAGGTGGGCGAGCCGGACTTCTTCACGTTCCTGACCGTGACGTTCTGGATGATGATGTTGCTGGATTCACGGATGTGGATGCCCAGTTGGTCGAAGACGGCTCCGCCGCCGACGCCCACGATGGTGACGTTGCTGATCTGCTTCAGCTCGATCACGCCGTCGGCCGTGTTGCAACTGCTGCCCGAGACCTTCGCGGTGTTGCCGTGGTTGATGGTTCCCTCGACCTCGATGATGATCGGCGTGCTGCTGCTCGCCCGGCCGCAGAGCGCCGCGTGGATCGCGGTACCGGTGGTCGCCCGGACGGTGGTGCCGCCGGCTCCGCCGGTGGTGCCGCCGTTCTGGGTCGCGTAGCCGGTGGCGCCGCCGGTGGCGGCGGACGCCTCGGGCATCGACAGGGCGATGCCCGCCGCGGCGGCCAGTGCCAGCGCGCCCGTGGCGGCCGACAGCCGCAGCGAGAGAGGGCTTCTCATGGTCGTCTCCAGGGGAGTTCGTGGTTCGTCGGATGCGTGGTGCGTGCTGCCGGGCCCTGGGCCTGGGCCCGTGCAGTGCCCGCGCGCACCGACCCCGGCGGGGCCGTCCGGAGGCCGCCGGACGGGAGACCGGCCGGGGTCGGTGCGGGGGTTCGCGGGCACTCGTTTCACGCCGAGCCCTGTGAGGTGCGTCCTTCGTTCCACGGCGTACGGGCACCCTGAAACGTCCTCCGGCGGATCTGCGGCGACTCGAACACGCGTCACGGCGGCCCCCGCGACGCGGCTTCCCCGGGGCGTCCCCATCCCGGGAAAGCGCTTTCTGGCCGCAGACGATAGGGGCCGTTCGACCGGCTGACAAGACCACCCGCAGAATCTGGTTCACATTCTCGAACGAACCTTGAGCCGGGACGAGTTGCCGTGACCACCGCACCCGCTCGGCGGCACCGGTTCCCGGCGCCCTCCCTCCAAAAGCCCGCGGTCCGAAAAATCCGGTCGACATACGGGGGCGCGAGGCCCTGGGATGGCCGGGAGCGCCCGCCACTCGCGGCGGGCCGGCCCAGGGAGCCTGCCGCAGATGACCACCGGCACCGCGGACGCCCTTCCGCCCCTCGACACCGCCCTGGTCCGCCGTCTGCTCGATCAGCAGTTCCCGGCCTGGTCCGGAATGCCGCTGACCTTGGTAGATCCGGCCGGTTCCGACCATGTCATCCACCGGCTGGGCAGCGAGCTGTCGGTACGGCTGCCCCGCCACTCCGGGGCCGTCGGCCAGGCCGGGAGGGAGTACACGTGGCTGCCCCGGCTCGCCCCGCACCTGCCGCTGCCGGTGCCCGTCCCGGTGGCGGTGGGAGAGCCCGGCTGCGGATATCCCTGGCCGTGGTCGGTCTCCCGCTGGCTGGTCGGCGAGGCGGCGACCGTGGAGTCGCTCGCCCACTCCCCGCGGGCCGCCGAGGATCTGGCGGAGTTCCTCGCCGCCCTGCACCGGGCACCGCGCACCGCTCCGTCCCGGCGCGCCCCGGACGCACTCACCACCTGGTCACTGACCGAACGGGACACGGCCACGCGAGCCGCCGTCGAGAAGACCCGCGGGATCTTCGACGCGCGGGCGATGGCCGACCTGTGGAACGCCGCGCTGGACGCCCCCCGTTGGGACGGTCCGCCGCTGTGGTTCCACGGTGACTTCCACACCGGCAACCTGCTGACCGTCGAGGGCCGGATCAGCGCCGTCATCGACTTCGGCGAGCTCGGAATCGGCGACCCCGCCTGCGACTTGATGATCGCCTTCACCCTGCTGTCGGACCGCACCCGCCCCGTGTTCCGCGCCGCACTCGGCGTCGACGACGCCACCTGGCTCAGAGGTCGCGCCTGGGCCATGGCGACCGGCCTGAACGCCTACACCACCTACGCCGCCGTCAACCCCCGCGTCGCCGCGCAGACCACCCGCCAGATCACCCAGGCACTCACCGGCTGAGCCCGCCATCGAGGTCAGAACCGCTCACACCTCGCGACCGCCCCCTGACATACTCGCGCCGTGATGGATGTCGAGGAGTTCTGGGCCCTGCTGGACCAGGCGTGCGCCGAGGTCGACGCACTCGGCCCGGACTTCGCCGAACGGAGCGAGGCGATCGAGCGCGCCTGCGAGGCACGGCTGGTGAGCCGCACTCCGGCCGAGATCGTCCAGTTCTCCCTGCGCCAGTGGCAGTTGCGCGACGACGCCTACCGCCACGACCTGTGGGCGGCCGCCTACCTCATCGAAGGCTGGTGGTCCGACGACGCGTTCATGGACTTCCGCGACGGACTCATCTCCCTCGGCCGGCACTGGTACGAGCAGGCGCTCGCCGACCCCGACTCCCTCGCCGGGCATCCCGCCGTGCGGGGCGGCGGTGACGTGCTGATCGGCAACGAGGACTTCAGCCGGGTCGCCCACCGCGCCCACCACCGGCTCACCGGCGAACCCGACGGCCTCGACCGGGCGTTGGAGAGTTCACCGGAGGCGGGCCCGCTCGGCGTCGTCACCGAGCCGGCCGGAACCCGCTGGGACGTCGCCGACCACGCCGAACTCCGCCGCCGTCTGCCGCGCCTCGCCGGCATCTTCCTCGACTGACAGCACGGAAGGTTTTCGGACTTTCCCGCGCTCCGCGCCACGGCTACGGCCCCGGAGCCCGTTCCAGGGGGCCGGACCACCCTATGCTTCTACATGCTTGTAGAAGCAGAACGGCCGTGGCCATCACGGCCGTTCCACGGATTCGCACGTACGCACGTGAAGGAGTGAACGCCACGATGGTGTTCAAGCGACTGCTCGGCTCGCTCGGCGTGGGCGGCCCCACGGTCGACACGGTTCTGGACCCGGGCCCGGTCCGGCCCGGCGGCACGCTCGGCGGGCAGGTCCATCTCAAGGGCGGCAGCGCCGACTTCGAGATCGAGGCCGTCGCCCTTGAGTTGGTGGCGCGGGTCGAGGCGGAGCACGCGGAGGGCGAGAGCGAGGGCGTCGTCGCCTTCGAGCGGTTCACCGTGGGCGGCGGCTTCCGGCTCGCCGAGGGCGAGGAGCGGAGCGTGCCGTTCGCCGTGACCCTGCCCTGGGAGACACCGATCACCGAACTGTACGGCCAGCCGCTCGGCGTGGTGCTCGGGGTGCGGACCGAGCTGTCGGTTGCGGGCGCGAAGGACAAGGGCGACCTGGACACGCTGACCGTGACCCCGCTGCCCGTCCAGGAGGCGGTGCTCGAAGCGCTCGGCGGGCTCGGGTTCGGCTTCGCCTCGGCGGACCTGGAGTACGGCCGCATCGGTGGCACCGGCCAACGGCTGCCGTTCTACCAGGAGATCGAGATCACCCCGCCGCCCGCCTACGCGCACCGGGTCAACGAGATCGAGGTGACCTTCCTCGCGCACCCGGCCGGCCTGGAGGTGGTGCTGGAGGCGGACAGGCGCGGAGGACCGTTCTCCTCCGGCCAGGACGCGCTCACCCGCTTCACCGTCGGTCACGACGAGCCCCGCGACTGGAACACCGAGGTGGAGGGCTGGATCGGGCAACTGCTGGAGCACCGCGCCTCGTACGACGCGTACTCCGTGCCCCAGCACGGCCATGAGAGTCACCACGGGTCCGGCCCCGGCGTGGGCACCGCCGTCGCGGCGGGCGCGGCCGGGCTCGCGGTGGGTGTCGTCGGCGGCATGGTCGCGGCGGAGGTGATCGACGAGGTCGGCGACTTCTTCGAGGGCGACGAGGACGAAGGGGAGGACGAGGGCTGATCCCTGCGGCGCCGTCCGGGGCCGGGAACGATCCCGCGAACTTCTACATTACTGTAGAAACAAGGGCCGTCCCTCCCGGACGGCCTCGCACGTCCCGTACTCGTTTGGAGCTCTCATGGCCCTGTGGGACCGCATCAGGGAATCCGCATCGACGATGCAGACCCAGTTGCTGGCGAAGAAGAACGACCTCAAGAGCGGCGCCTTCCGCGACGCGAGCATGGCCATGTGCGCGCTCGTCGCCGCGGCCGACGGCTCCGTCGACCCCTCCGAGCGACAGCGCGTGGCCCAGCTGATCGCCACCAACGAGGTACTGCGGAACTTCGACGCGGACGACCTGCGCCGCCGCTTCGAGGCCAACCTCGACAAGCTCACCGCGGACTTCGCGTTCGGGAAGGTGAGCGTGATGCAGGAGATCGCGAAGGCCGCGAAGAAGCCGGCCGAGGCGCGTGCGGTCATCCAGATCGGCATCGTCATCGGCGGCGCCGACGGCGACTTCGACAAGGACGAGCAGGCCGTCGTACGCGAGGCGTGCTTCGCGCTCGACCTGCCGCCGCACGAGTTCGACCTCTGACCGGGACGCCTCGCGACCAAGGCGTCCCGCGCAGGGCGGCGCCCCTCGCTCAGAGGGGCGTCGCCGCGTGCAGGATGAGGACCATCGTCACCGCCGAGTTCGCCGACGACATCGCCGAGATCGCCGTCCCCACCGCCGCGCACCACACCGCCAGACCCACCGAGGTGAACAGCGACGGCCAGCGCGGCACCGGCGGGGCGGGCGCGAGCAGCGCGGCCACCCGGCGCGGCACCGGGCCGGGCACCGCGAACCCGGCCAGCGTCGCGGCCGGCGTCCGCCGGGACACCAGCGCCGCCCGGCCGATGGCCCGGGCCACCAGACGCCGGTCGCCGACCGCACGGGCCGCGTCCTCGTCGGCCCAGCGCTCCGCGGTGTAGGAGACGGCCGTACGCAGCGGACCCAGGAACGGATTGGCGCGCGCGGCCAGTTGGACGGTCAGCAGCAACCGGTGGTGCCGGGCGGCCAGATGGGCCCGCTCATGGGCGAACAGCGCTCTGCGTTCGGCGGGTTCGAGCCGCTCCAGCAGGCCGGTGGTGACCACCACCCGGCCCCCGCGACCGGCGGGCAGCGCGTACGCGTAGGGCTCCGCGTCCGGAAGGACGGCCACGGTCGTCCCGCGCGCCCCGGCCAGCGCCCGGTGTGCCCCGCGGCGCACTCGCGCGTGCCGCCACAGGGTCCGGGCGCAGGCGGCGACGACCGCGGCCAGCGCCGGGATCGCCGCCTTGCCGACGACCTCGTCGAGCGGCACCGCGGCCCGCACCTCGGGGTCCGACCAGCCGTCGGGCAGGGGGTTGCCGGGCAGTTGGGCGGTGCCCACGACCATCACCAGACCGAGGCAGACGCTGCTGCACACCGCCATCACCGCGGCGACGCCGGTGAGCAGCCGGGTGGCCGTGCGGGGGTGCAGATGCTGTTCGGCCAGGCGGGCGATCGGCCAGGCGGTGAGCGGCAGGACCAGCGGCAGAAAGACGAAGAGGCCCATCAGGGGTCAGTCTTCCCCTTCGTCCGGGGTCTGCGCCAGCAGCTCCCGCAGCAGTCGCTCGTCGTCCGGCCCCAGACCGGTCACGAAGCTGGCCAGCACCGCCTCGCGGTCGGTCACGGCGTCGAGCACCTTGCGCATGCGGTGCGCCGCGAGGCCCGCCTGGTCCGAGGCCGGCGTCCACGCGAAGGAGCGGCCGACGCGTTCCCGGGTCACCGCGCCCTTGGCGAGCAGCCGGGTCAGGATCGTGATCACCGTCGTGTAGGCGAGGTCCTCACCGAGCCGCTCCTGCACCCGGCCCGCGGTCGCCGGGCCGTCGGCCTCCCGGAGCGCGGACAGGACCAGCGCCTCCAGCTCACCCTGCCCCCGGCGCCCGGACCGCTGCGAGTGGTCCGCCATACCCCGTCTCCCTTCGGCCGAACCGCGCGCCGAGTGCGGCGCGTCGAACGCTCCATCGTAAGGACCGCGGAGCCGTCGCACGACCGGCGCGGCCCCGAGAAGCTTCTACAGTGCTGTAGATTCATGCCGTACGCCGTCGTCGGATGCCGCCCCTTCACCGGTAAAGGCAGGTCCTCCATGTTCGGGCTGAGCGAACTCGCGATCATCCTGGTCGTCGTCATAGCCGTGCTCTGCGTGAAGAAGCTCCCCGACCTGACCCGCTCGGCGGGCAAGTCGGCCCGCATCCTCAAGGCCGAGGCCAGGGCTCTGAAGGACCAGGACCCGCCCACCGAGCCCCGGGTCGTCCGGGGCGAGACGGTGCAGCCGGGGGACGAGGACCCGCGGAGCCCGCAGAACCGGGTCTGATGTCGGCGTGATCGCGCCCGGCCGCCCCGGGCTCACCCAAGGAAGCTGAGCCGTACCTGGCGGTTCGGGTTGTCGCGGTTGGTGTCGACCAGGCAGACCGACTGCCAGGTGCCCAGTTCCAGGCGGCCGTTCAGCACCGGCAGCGTCGCGTGCGGGGGAACGAGGGCGGGCAGGACGTGGTCGCGGCCGTGGCCGGGGCTGCCGTGGCGGTGCTGCCAGCGGTCGTCGGCCGGGAGCAGGGTGTGCAGGGCCGTCAGGAGGTCGTCGTCGCTGCCGGCGCCCGTCTCGATGACGGCGATACCGGCGGTGGCGTGCGGGACGAAGACGTTCAGCAGGCCGTCGCGGCCCGCGGCCGCCTCCCGCAGGAACGCCTCGCAGTCGTGGGTGAGGTCGACGACCGTCTCCTTCGAGCCGGAGGCGACGGTGAGGACTCGGGTGGTGAAGGCGTCTGGCATGGCGTCCATCCTCCCGCATCCGGACGGCACCGGGCGTCCTGCCGCGCCCGAGTGTGACACGGGCATGAAGTTCCCCCGACCCCCGTTGACCAGCGCGGTCGCCGCTCACTACGGTCGGCCGCATGTTGCTGTCAGCCCTGCTCACCACGCGCGGTCACATCGACCTGCTGCGGGTGGCCTCCGCCGCGTGTCGCCGCGGCCGCTGACGCCCTTCCCCGCATTCTCCCCACCGCCTCGGCCTGCCCTTTCCGCGCCGACGGCGGGGCGTTCACCTCCCCATTTCGGCCGCTCCCCGCCCCGTGGAGCACTCAGTGGACCACTCAGTGGAGCACTCATGAGCACCAGTCATGCCCCGCCCAGCCCTTCCGTGGCGGACGTGTCCCGCGAGTCGGGTGCCGAACAGGCGCCCCCCGCGCCCGAACTCGTCCCGCTCCTGCCCGCCTCCGTACGGCGCACCCGCGTGCCCCGATGGCTGCGCCGCACCACCGGCCCCCTGCTCCTGCTGGCGCTGTGGCAACTGCTGAGCGCCACCGGCGCCCTCGCCCCCGACGTGCTCGCCTCGCCCGGCCGCATCGCCGACGTGGCAGGGGAGCTGATCGGCGACGGCTCCCTCACCTCCGCCATGGTGACCTCGCTCCGGCGGGTCGCCGGCGGGCTGCTGCTGGGCACCGTCGTCGGCACCGGACTCGCCCTGGTCTCGGGGCTGTTCAGGGTCGGCGAGGACCTCGTGGACGCGCCGGTGCAGATGCTGCGGACCGTGCCGTTCGTGGGGCTCATCCCCCTGTTCATCATCTGGTTCGGGATCGGTGAGGCGCCCAAGATCGCCATCATCACCCTCGGCGTCACCTTCCCGCTCTACCTCAACGTGTACGCCGGAATCCGCGGCGTGGACGCCCAGTTGATCGAGGCCGGCGAGTCGCTCGGGCTCTCCCGCTGGGGTCTGGTCCGGCATGTCGTGCTGCCGGGAGCGCTGCCCGGCGCCCTGACCGGACTGCGCTACTCGCTGGGCATCGCCTGGCTCGCCCTGGTCTTCGCCGAACAGGTCAACGCGGACTCCGGGATCGGGTTCCTGATGGTGCGGGCGCGGGACTTCCTGCGCACCGACGTGATCGTCGTCTGCCTCATCGTCTACGCCTTCCTCGGCCTCCTCGCCGACCTCGTCGTCCGTACCCTGGAAAGGCTGCTGCTGCAATGGCGACCGACGTTCACCGGCCGGTGACCATCAAGGCCGCACAGGCCGTCCGGGTGGAGGGGCTGACCCGTTCCTTCGACGGGCGTCCCGTCATCGACAGGCTTCGACTCGACATCCAGCCGGGCGAGTTCGTCGCGCTGCTCGGCCGCAGCGGCTGCGGCAAGTCGACGCTGCTGCGCATCCTCGCCGGGCTGGACCGCGACATCGGAGGCACCGTGCTGGTGCCGCGCCGCAAGGCGGTCGCCTTCCAGGCACCCCGTCTGATGCCGTGGAAGCGGGTGTGGCGCAACGTCCTGCTCGGGCTGCCCGGCAAGCCGGAGCGCGCGCTCGCCGAACGGGCCCTGGAGGAGGTCGGCCTCGGCCACCGCGCGACCGCCTGGCCCAAGACCCTCTCCGGCGGCGAGGCCCAACGCGCCTCCCTGGCGCGGGCCTTGGTGCGCGAACCCGATCTGCTGCTGCTCGACGAGCCGTTCGGCGCGCTCGACGCACTGACCCGTATCACGGCGCAGCGGCTCGTCGGAGAGCTGTGGCAGCGCCGCGGCTGCGCCGTGCTGCTGGTCACGCACGACGTCGAGGAGGCGGTCCTGCTCGCCGACCGGGTGCTGATCATGGACGGCGGGATCATCGCCCACGAGCAGCGCGTCGACCTCGACCGGCCGCGGAACATCACCGACCCCCGCTTCTCCGCGCTCCGCGCCGGGCTCCTCCGGCACCTCGGCGCACAGGCCGACTGAAACCCCCTCCCCGAGAACGGAACCACCATGCGACGACGCCTCGCCCCCGCCGCTCTGCTCCTCCCGCTCGCCCTGCTGCTGACCGCCTGCGGCGGGAACCCGGCCGCCTCGACCTCCACGGACACCGACGGCCAGGGCTCGCTCACGCTCAACGTCGGTGACCAGAAGGGAGGTTCGGAGGCCATCCTGCGCGCCGCCGGAGAGCTGAAGGGTCTCGACTACAAGATCAAGTGGTCCACCTTCAGCTCCGGTCCGCCGCTGCTGGAGGCCGTCAACGCCGGAGCGGTGGACATCGGCGGCGTCGGCAACACCCCGCCCGTGTTCGCCGCGGGCGCCGGTTCGAAGATCAAGGTGGTGGCCGCCTTCCACGGCACCTCCGAGGGCGACGCGATCCTCGTGCCGAACGACTCGAAGCTCTCGGGGCCCGAGCAGCTCAAGGGGCGTTCGGTGGCGGTGGCCCAGGGGTCGTCCGCCCACTACCAACTGACCGCCTCGCTGAAGGCTGCCGGGCTCAGCCTGGCCGACATCGACGTGAAGTACCTCCAGCCGGCGGACGCGCTCGCCGCGTTCACCTCGGGCAAGGTCGACGCCTGGGCCGTGTGGGACCCGTACACCTCGCAGGTGCTCCAAGCCGGGCAGGGGCGGATCCTGACGACCGGCGACGGCATCACCAATGGTCTGTCCTTCCAGGTGGCGGCCCCCGCGGCGCTCGACGACAGGAAGAAGGCGGCGGCCGTCGAGGACTACCTGGAGCGGCTGCGCCGGGCCACGGAGTGGGTCCACGGCCATCAGAAGGAGTGGGCGGAGGTGTGGGCGAAGGACACGGGGCTGCCCTACGAGGTCGCGCTGGCGTCGGTGCGGCGGACCAACGCGACCCGGATCTCCGTCGCGGTCGACGAGCCGCTGGTCGCCTCCGAGCAGGAGATCGCCGACGCCTTCACCGAGCTGAAGCTGATCCCCCGCGAGGTGGACTTCGGCGACTTCGTCGACCAGCGGTACAACGGGGACCTGCCGCCCTCCACCACGGCGCCCCGCGCCTCGGAGGGCTCCTGACCCGAGGGCGGCCGAGCGCCCCGGGAAGATCCCCGGCGCCGGCACCGTTGGGGGAAGCGTGAACCACACCGAGGCAGTCGTCATAGGCGCCGGGCAGGCAGGGCTGGCCGGCGCCTATCACCTGCGGCGCACCGGGTTCGAGCCGGGCCGCGACTTCGTCGTCCTGGACCACTCCCCCGGTCCGGGCGGCGCCTGGCAGTTCCGCTGGCCCTCGCTGACGTACGGCAAGGTGCACGGCATGCACGCGCTGCCCGGGATGGAGCTGACCGGCGCCGATCCCGAGCGGCCGTCCGCCGAGGTGATCGCCGAGTACTTCGCGGCGTACGAGCGCGCCTTCGACCTGCGGGTCCGGCGGCCCGTGCACGTCCGGGCGGTGCGTGAGGGGGAGGGCGGGCGGCTGCTCGTGGAGACCTCGGCCGGCGACTGGTCGACGCGCGCTCTGATCAACGCCACGGGCACCTGGGACCGGCCGTTCTGGCCCCGCTACCCCGGCCAGGAGACGTTCCGCGGGCGGCAGTTGCACACCGCCCGGTACGCGGGGCCGGAGGAGTTCGCCGGGCTCCGGGTCGTCGTCGTGGGCGGCGGCGCGTCCGGTACCCAGCATCTGCTCGAACTGGCCCCGTACGCGGCCGCGACCACCTGGGTCACCCGGCGGCCCCCGGTCTTCCGCGAGGGCCCGTTCGACGAGAGCGCCGGGCGCGCGGCGGTGGCGCTGGTGGAGGAGCGCGTGCGGCAGGGGCTGCCGCCGAGGAGTGTGGTCTCGGTGACCGGCCTGCCGCTGAACGACGCGATCCGGCAGGGCATCGCGGAGGGCGTGCTGGACCGGCGGCCCATGTTCGACCGGATCACCCCGGACGGGGTGGAGTGGGCTGACGGCCGGCGGGTGGACGCCGACGTCATCCTGTGGGCGACCGGGTTCCGGTCGGCCATCGACCATCTCGCTCCGCTCGGGCTGCGCGAACCCGGCGGCGGCATCAGGGTCGAGGGGACCCGGGCGGTGGCCGATCCGCGCGTCCACCTCGTCGGCTACGGTCCGTCGGCCAGCACCATCGGCGCCAACCGGGCGGGCCGCGCGGCCGTTCGGGACATCAGGCGGCTGCCGGCCGGGGAGCACCCGGTCGCCGCGTGATGTCCCGCCCGGTCACTTCGCCGAGGACGAGGGCGAAGGGGACGCGCTGCGCTGGTTCCGGTTGAACTCGGCGACGTTGCGCTGGTGCTCGGCGTAGTCGGCGGTGAAGCGGGTGTCCCCCGGCTTGACGGTGACGAAGTACAGCCAGTCCCCCGGGGTGGGCGCGATGGCGGCCCGCACGGCGTCCTCGCCGGGGTTGTCGATGGGGGTCGGCGGCAGCCCCATGCGCTGGTACGAGTTGTAGGGGCTGTCGATCCTGGTGTCGGCCTGGGTGGTCTTCAGGGTCGAGCGGTTGAGGGCGTAGTTGAGGGTGGAGTCCATCTGGAGCGGCATACCGCGCTCCAGGCGGTTGAAGACGACCCGCGCCACCTTGCCCATGTCGGTCCTGGTGGCCGCCTCGGCCTGGACGATGCTCGCGATGGTGACCGCCTGGTAGACGTTCATCGCGTTGCGCTGGGCGCCCGCGGCGATCGGTGCGCCGTTGAACTTCTTGTTGGCGGTGTCGACCATGGCCGACAGCAGCGAATCGGGGGTCGCCTTCCTGCCGTTCTGCTCCAGCGGGTAGGTCGCGGGGAAGAGATAGCCCTCGGGGTTGCCGTCGGCGTCCTCGGGCAGCTTCAGGTCCACCTTGGCCGCGGCCTTCTTGGTGGTGCCCGCGGGCAGGGCGAGGGACTTGTCGACGGCCTCGTAGACCTGGCCGGAGCGCCAGCCCTCGGGGACGACCAGGGTGGTGGGCTTCTTCTCGCCCTCCTCGCCCCAGGTCAGCAGCGGCACCGCCACGGCGGTGCCCGCCACGACGGCCCCGGTCGCGATGAGGACGAGTCGGCCCCGGCGGGTCAGACGAATCGTGCTCCGTGACGGAGTGTTCATATGCATGCGGGCACGGTAACCCCTTAAAGCTTATAAACCCGACATATCCTCATCCTGTCGGCTCCAGTTGGGCGTCACGGCGGACCAGTGCCGCGTACCGCCCGTCCCGCGCCAGCAGTTCCTCGTGGGTCCCGCGCTCCACGGCCCGTCCGGAGTCCAGGACCACGATCTGGTCGGCGCCCCGGACCGTGGAGAGCCGGTGCGCGATGGTCAGCGTGGTGCGATCGGCGGACAGCGCGTCGATGGCCTCCTGCACCGCGTGCTCGGTACGGGTGTCCAGGGCGCTGGTCGCTTCGTCGAGGACGAGCACGGGCGGATCGCGCAGGATGGTACGGGCGATGGCCAGGCGCTGCTTCTCCCCGCCGGAGAAGCGGTGGCCGCGCTCGCCGACCACCGTGTCGTACCCGTCGGGCAGGGCGGCGATGTGGTCGTGGATCTGCGCCGCCCGCGCCGCCTCGTGGAGTTCCTCGTCGGTGGCGTCCGGCTTGGCGAAGCGCAGGTTCTCGGCGACCGAGGCGTGGAAGAGGTACGTCTCCTGCGAGACGACGCCGACCGCGCGGGCCAGGGTGTCGAAGTCGAGGTCGCGCACGTCGACGCCGTCCAGGGTGACCCGGCCGCCGGTGACGTCGTAGAGCCGCGGGACCAGGTGGCCGAGGGTGGACTTGCCGGCGCCGGTCGGGCCGACGACGGCGAGGGAGCCGCCCGCGGGGACGGTGATGTCGACGCCGTCGAGGATGGCGGCGCCCTTGCCGTCGTAGCGGAACTCGACGTTCTCGAAGCGGACCTCGCCCTTGATCCGGTCGAGGTGGACCGCGTCCTCGGACTCGGTGATGTCGACGGGCAGGTCGAGGTACTCGAAGATGCGCTGGAAGAGCGCGAGCGAGGCCTGGATCTGGACACCGGTGCCGAGCAGGCTCACGGCGGGCCGGAACAGGCCCTGCTGGAGGGAGACGAAGGCGACGACGGTGCCGATGGAGACCTGGGGGCCGCCGACCTGCAGGGCCAGTCCGGCGGTCCAGTAGATGACGGCGGGCATCGCGGCCATCACGACGGTGATCACGGCCATGCGCCAGCGGCCCGCCATGTTCGAGCGCACCTCAAGATCGACCAGGCCCTCGGACTCGGCGGCGAAGGACCGGGTGAGCGAGTCGGAGCGGCCCATCGTGCGGCCGAGCAGGATGCCGCTGACGGAGAGCGACTCGGTGACCGTGGCGGCCATCGCGGCCATCTGCTTCTGGCGCTGGGTGGTGATCTTCTTGCGCTCGTTGCCGACCCGGCGGCTGATCCACACGAACACCGGGAGCAGCAGCAGGGACACCGTGGTCAGCCGCCAGTCCAGGGCGAGCATCGCGATGATCGTGGCGACCACGCTGGTGAAGTTGGCGACCAGGGAGGTGGCGGTGGAGGTGACGGTGGCCTGCATGCCGCCGATGTCGTTGGCGATGCGGGACTGCACCTCGCCGGTGCGGGTCCGGGTGAAGAAGGCCAGCGACATGCTCTGGAGGCGGCCGTAGACGGCGGTGCGCAGGTCGTGCATGACGCGCTGGCCGACGGTGGTGGAGATGAGGGTCTGGAGGACGCCGAAGACGCTGGTGAGGACGGCGCCGACGATCATGCCGAGGGCGAGCAGGCTGAGCAGCCCGGTGCGGCCCTCGGGAATGGCGACGTCGAGGATCGCCTTCAGCAGGAAGGGGGTGGAGACGGACACCAGTGAGGCGGCGCCGACCAGGAGTCCCACGAGGGCGAGTCGCCCTCGGTAGGGACGGAACAGGCGCAGGATGCGGCGCACCTGCCGGGGTTGCTCCGCGGCATCGGCCGGCGGTGTCCAGGCGGGTTCTCGATCGGGGCGCATGGGCTCCTTCGGAGGGGCGAGGAAGTGACTTACGGAGCTTAGCTAATTGTTACCTATACTCACAATGAATGGGGTCCTGATATTGTTCCCCGCATGACCAGCCCCGATCCCGACGGTTCACTCGCCGAGCGGCTGCTGCGGTTCACCCGTCGCGCGCACCGCATCCAGAAGCGGTACATCGAGCAGTCCGGCCTGGGCGTCACCCCGGCGCAGTCCCGGCTGCTGCGCACCCTCGCGCACTGCCCCGCGCCGCCCCGGATGGCCGACCTCGCCGAGCGGCTGGAGGTCGTCCCGCGCGCCGTGACGTCCCTGGTCGACGGGCTGGAGGTTAGCGGCAAGGTGCGCCGGGTGCCCGATCCGTCGAACCGGCGGGTGATCCGCATCGAGCTGACCGAGGCGGGGCGCACGGCGCTGGGCGAGCTGCGCGCGGCGCGCCGGTCCGCGGCGGAGGAGATCCTGGCGCCGCTCACCGCCGCAGAGCGCGAGGTGCTGGGCGGGCTGCTGGACACCCTGGCCGACGACGGGCGGGGGCGCTGAGGCGGGACGCCGGGGGGGGTGGGGCGCTGAGGCCGGGGGGGCCGGGGAGTGAGGCGCTGAGGCCGGGGGCTGGGGCGGGGCCGGGGCCTCGGGCGCTGGGGACCGGGCGATTGGTGCCGGGGTACGCCCGCGGCCACCCCTCCGGCATACCGGAGCGACGGCCGCGAGGCGCGCCTGGGTCCGGGTCAGCAGTACCGGCGGTCCTCGGTCAGCACCCCCTGCTCGGTCGCGACGGAGCGGTCGTGGCAGCCGCCGGGCACTTGCGAGCCGTACAGCCGGTGGCGCTCCCGGGAGGTACCGACCGCGCGGCGCTGGCCCCGAGGCACGTTCACGGTCCAGGTCGCGTCGCCCTCGTAGCGGTCACCGAGCAGGGACCGGGCGATCCGCCTTCGACCGCGCTCGGTGACGGCCGCCGACCGGTCCCCGAGCACCAGCACCGTGCGCGCAGCCGGTCGTCCGCGCCGAGGGTGGTGCCGTCCATGGTGTACGTCCTCCTCATTCATGGCCGTGTTCTACGGGGCCGGGCCGAGCGGCGCAACGGGGCCTCGGTGATCAGGGCGGCGGACCTCGGCCACCGGCGCAACAGAGGCTCGGTGATCAGGGCGGTGGACCTCGGCCACCGGCGCGACAGAGCCTCGGTGAAGGGCGCGACTGTGCCCCGGCGCGGGACCGCCGGCTTCGTCGGCGCGGGGCGGGCGGGCCGGGCGGAACCGGTGGGTCCGGTGCGACGCGCGAGGGCAGCCGAATCGTTTCCCCCTAAGGGGAAAACCGCTTGCCACCGACCACGCTGCGACGCGAACCTGTCACGGTTTGCTGCCTCCGCCCACGGGGGCTCCCGCTTTCCACCCGCCGACCGAGCCCCTGGGACGTCATGCAGATTCAAGACCTTCCGTTTCCCGACCCGGGCGTCCCGGACGCCCGCTCGGGGCCCCGCTTCCTGTGGTGGCTCTTCCGGAACCAAGTCGGCGGCCAGTTCAAGGCACTGGCCTGGGGCCTGCTGCACTTCGCGTCCGTCGCCTCCCTGCCCTTCTGTGTCGGCATGGCCATCCAGGCCGTCGTGGACCGCTCCGGCGGCCGCCTCGCCCTCGCGGGCGGCCTGCTGGCACTCGCCTGCGCCGGCAACGCCCTCGGCGACACCTTCCTGCACCGCACCGCCGTCACCAACTGGATCACCGCCGCGGCCCGGGTGCAGCAACTCCTCGCACGCAAGGCCGCCCTCCTCGGCTCCGCGCTGACCCGGCGGGTCGCGGCCGGCGAGGTCGTCGCCGTCTCCACCGGTGACGTCGAGAAGATCGGCTGGTTCGTCGAGGCCGTCTCCCGGTTCACCGCGGCCGCGGTCACGATCGTGCTGGTCTGCGTGGGCCTGGTCCTCTACCAGCCCGCCCTCGGCGTGGTCGTCGCGGTCGGTCTGCCGGTCCTCGCCCTGGCGGTGCTGCCGCTGCTGCCCCGGGCCACCCGGCGCGCCGACTTCCAGCGCGAGAAGGCCGGGCGCGCCACGGAACTGGCCTCCGACACCGTCGCCGGGCTGCGGGTGCTGCGCGGCATCGGCGGCGAGGAACTCTTCCTCGACCGCTACCGCCGCGCCTCCCAGGAGGTCCGGCACGCCGCCGTGCGCAGCGCCCGGATGTGGTCGCTGATCGCCGCGATCCAGGTGCTGCTGCCGGGCCTGCTGCTGATCACCGTCGTCTGGTACGGGGTCCACCTCGCCCGCGAGGGCCGGATCGCCGTCGGTGAACTGGTCACCGCCTACAGCTCGATCATGCTGCTCACCTACCCGTTGCGGCACTTCGAGGAGATCGCGATGGCGTACTCCTTCTCGCGCCCCTCGGCCCGGCGGGCGGCGGGGGTGCTGGCGCTGGAGCGGGCCACCGACAGCGGGGGCTCCCGCGCGGCGGAACCGCCGTCCGGTGACCTGTACGACCCGGCCACCGGACTGCTCGCGCCCGCGGGCCGGTTCACAGCCGTCGTGTGCGGCGACCCGGACGCGGCCGGACGGCTGGCGGAACGGCTCGGCGGACATCCCTCGGAGTCCGGCACCGCGGTCCGGCTCGGCGGAGTGCCCCTGGACGAACTGCCGCTGGACACGGCGCGCACCGCCGTCCTCGTCCAGGACAAGGACCCCGTCCTGCTGTCCGGCACCCTGCGCGAGCTGCTCGACGTGCCCCGCTCGGGTGCCGTCGAACCGTCCGAGGCGCTGACGGCGGCCCAGTGCGAGGACGTACTGGCCGCCCTGGCGCAGGCCTCGCTCGACGCGCCGGACCCCATGGACGCGCTCATCACCGAACGCGGCCGTTCCCTCTCCGGCGGCCAGCGCCAGCGGCTGGCCCTGGCCCGCTCGCTGGTCACGGACCCGGAGGTGCTCGTCCTGGACGAGCCCACCTCCGCCGTCGACTCCCACACCGAGGCCCGGATCGCCGGCGGTCTGCGGGAGTTGCGCGCCGGACGCACCACCGTGGTGTTCACCTCCTCCCCGCTGCTGCTGGACCGGGCCGACCGCGTCGTCCTGGTCCACGAGGGCGAGGTCACGGCGGTCGGCGTGCACCGGGAGCTGCTGCACAAGGAGCCCCTGTACCGCGCCGTCGTCACCCGGGAGACGGACGAGGAGGCGGAGGCGGCACAGGCCGTGGAGGCGGCGCACGCCGTGGAGGCGGGTCGGGCGGACCTGCGGGACGCCGCGCCCCTGGTCGGCGGTTCCCGGCTGAAGGCACTGGAAGAGATCGAGGAGAGCGCATGATCGGCGTGGCGCCACCGGCCTACGACCCCGCGGCCCCGACGGCGGCCAACACCCTGCCCGTCGGCGCCCCGGCCACCGTACGCGCCTACGTGACCGAACTGTTCCGCCGGCACCGCCGGGCCTTCCTGGTCCTGGTCGCCGTCAACACCGCTGCCGTCATGGCCTCCATGGCGGGCCCGTGGCTGCTCGGCGACCTGGTCGAGCGGGTGTCGGTGAACGCGACGGAACTCCGCCTGGAGGTCACCGTCCCGCTGTTCGTCGTCGCGCTCGTCGTCCAGGCCGTGTTCGTGCGGGAGGTGCGGCTGCGCGGGGCGATACTCGGCGAGCGGATGCTGGCGGACCTCCGCGAGGACTTCCTGGTCCGGTCCGTCGGGCTGCCGCCCGGCGTGCTGGAGCGCGCGGGGACCGGCGATCTGCTGTCCCGGATCACCACCGACATCGACCGGCTCGCCAACGCCATGCGCGAGGCCGTGCCCCAGCTGGCCATCGGCGTGGTGTGGGCGGCTCTGCTGCTGGGCGGACTGGTCATCACCGCACCGCCGCTGGGCGCCGCGGTGCTGGTCGCCGTTCCGCTGCTGGTCGTCGGCTGCCGCTGGTACTTCCGGCGGGCGCCCGACGCCTACCGCTCCGAGTCCGCGGGGTACGCCGCCGTGGCCGCCGCGCTCGCCGAGACCGTGGACGCCGGCCGGACCGTCGAGGCGCACCGCCTCGGCGAGCGCCGGATCGAGCTGTCCAAGCAGCGCGTCCAGGAGTGGACGGCCTGGGAGCGGTACACGCTGTGGCTGCGCTCGGTGCTCTTCCCGGTCATCAACATCACCCACGTCACCGTGCTGGGCTCGGTCCTGATGCTCGGCGGGGTCTTCGTCCTCCAGGGCTGGATCGACGTCGGCCAGCTCACCACGGGCGCGCTCATCGCCCAGATGCTCGTCGACCCGGTGGGCCTGATCCTGCGCTGGTACGACGAGCTCCAGGTGGCACAGGTGTCGCTGGCCCGGCTGGTCGGCGTCCGCGACATCGAACCCGACGCCGGTGATCCCGGACTGTCCCCCGACGGCCGCGACGTGCACGCCGACCGGGTGCACTTCGGCTACGTCGACGGCGTGGACGTCCTGCGCCGGGTCTCCCTGGAGGTCGCCCCCGGCACCCGGCTGGCGCTGGTCGGCCCGTCCGGAGCCGGCAAGTCCACGCTGGGCAGACTGCTCGCCGGGATCTACGCGCCCCGGCAGGGTCGGATCGCCCTCGGCGGAGCCGAGCTGTCCCGGATGCCCGCCGAGCGGGTCCGTGAGCACGTGGCGCTCGTCAACCAGGAGCACCACGTCTTCGTGGGCTCCCTGCGCGACAACCTGCTGCTCGCCCTCCCCCACTCCCGGCTCCCGTCGGGCGAGGGGGCGGCCGGGGACGCCGCCGACGGGGAACTGTGGGCGGCGCTCGCGGCGGTCGACGCGGACGGCTGGGCCCGCGCCCTCGACGAGGGCCTGGACACCGAGGTCGGCTCGGGCGGCTTCGCGCTGACCCCGGCGCAGGCGCAGCAGATCGCGCTGGCCCGGCTGGTGCTGGCCGACCCGCACACGCTGGTCCTGGACGAGGCGACGTCCCTGCTCGACCCGAGGGCGGCCCGCCATCTGGAGCGCTCGCTGGCCCGCGTCCTGGACGGCCGGACGGTGGTCGCCATCGCCCACCGTCTGCACACCGCCCACGACGCCGACGTCATCGCCGTCGTCGAGAACGGCCGCATCAGCGAGCTGGGCAGCCACGACGAACTGGTCGCGGCGGGGGGCGCCTACGCGGCCCTGTGGCGGTCCTGGCACGGGTGAGGCGGCGCGGCCGAACCACCGGGGTACCGACTCCGGGTCGGGCTCCGGGTCCGGCTCCGGTCCTCCGGCCGGTGTCCCCGTCGGAACCGGTGCCCTCCTCGGCACCGGTGCCGGAGTCGGAACCGGTGCCGGAGTCGGAACCGGCGGCCTGACGGAGGGCCCGACCGGGGCCGGCACCGGATTCCGGTCCGGCGGCCCGGCCACGGGCGCGCCCGGCACCGCGGCCCGATCCGGGCCCGGCGGCCCGACCGGGGGCCCGCCGGGGGTGGGCCCCCGGGGCGGGGTCGTGGGGCGCGGGACGAGCGCGGTGGGCTCGGGGGCACGCGCCCGGTCGGGGCCCGGTGCCGTGGCCGGGACGCGTGCGTGGAGGGGTGTTCGCATCGGCGTCGGATCGCCGGGGCGGGTGCGTGGCGTTGCGCGGGGGTCAAAAGGGGTGGAAGGCTGGATATCGGCACCGGTTCGGGGAGCGCCGGGGAAGCCTGCCGCACGTGCCGGGCGCAGCCCGCGTCCCGCGCACCGGCCCGTCGTCGATCGCGGAGTCGACGGGCTCGTCCCCACCACCAGGAGGTACCCGTGAACAGCGCCGACGGATGGGGTGACGACGTCTACCAGCCCGACGCCTCCGAGGTCCAGGACGACGCGGGTCTGCTCGACGCCGAGGACACCCTGGACAACGACGGCGTCGGCGACCCTCTCGACCGCGGCTGGTCCCCGCCGGAGCGCCCCTGGGCGGTCGAGCGCGACGATGTGACGGCCGCCGAGCGGAGCCGGGGCGAGACCCTGGACCAGCGGCTCGCCGAGGAGGTGCCCGACCTCGACACCCCCGACGGCGACGGCCTCGGCGACTGCGCGGGCACCGACGGCGAGCTCCTGGACAACGAGGTCGGCGCCGTGCGCTCCGGTCGCCTCGTCGCGCCCGACGAGGGCGCGCACGAGGACGAGGAGAGCGCGCTGGTCGCCACGGACGTGGGGATCGACGGCGCCGCCGCCTCGGCCGAGGAGGCCGCCATGCACATCGTCGACGAGGACGCCCTGTCCGGCTGAGCCCGCCCCCGCCGCGACCGCCCCCGAGGAGCCTTCATGCAGCAGGACAAGCACCCCGACTACCACGAGGTCGTCTTCCGGGACCGCGCCGCCGGTTTCGCCTTCCTCACCCGGTCCACCGCCGGCAGCGGCGAGACCATCGAGTGGGACGACGGCGAGACCTACCCGGTCGTCGACGTGGAGATCTCCTCGGAGAGTCACCCGTTCTACACCGGCAAGGCGCGCACGGTGGACTCGGAGGGCCGCGTCGCCCGCTTCGAGCGCCGCTACGGCGCGGACGACGCCTGAACCGGCGGACGGCGCCCGGCCCCGGGACGCGGAGGGCCCGCTCAGATGAAGTTGAGCGCCGCCGCGCAGCCCACACCGCCGAGCAGCATGAAGACCGGCATCAGCACCTTCAGCTCGACCCAGCTGCCCGCCCGGAACCGCATCGCCTTCGGCGGGCCGATCGGGTACCAGCGCTTGCGGCCGACGGGGATCGGCCACAGGATCGGGCAGCCCGAGACGGTCAGCGCGTCCCCGATGTCGTGCACCAGCGCCCCCAGCACGACCGGCAGCCCCAGCCACAGGTACTCCTGGCCCGGCTGTGTGAACAGCCAGTCCGCGCCGTTGCCGGGCTTGTCCAGGACGCCCGCCAGGATCCAGGCGCTGGTCGCCGCGAGCAGCCAGACCAGGACATCGCTGCTGGAGCCGCGCGTCGCCCGCCACAGCAGGCCCTCGATGGCCAGCACCATGTGGGCGAAGAGGATGCCGAGCACCGCCCAGCGGCCCCCGGTGATCGCCAGGACGGAGGCGCCGCCGCCGATCAGCACGGCCCACAGCCAGGTGTGCGTCAGGGTGCGGTGCCCCCCGGTGCGGCGCGCGTCGCCCGGCTTCCTGGTGGCCTTGTAGACGGCGTAGGAGAGCTTGTCGACGATCTCGCAGAGCCACCGGGACAGCGGCCCGAAGGCGCGGGAGATGGTGGCGGCCTTGTGGTCGAGGTCCGGCGCCAGGGCTGCCCCGGCGCAGATCAGGGCGCCGACCAGGACGACGGGCCAGGGCATCGGGCGTCCGGCAGCGGCGGCGGCCGCCCCGACGCCCAGCCAGGCCGCAGCGCCCGACAGTGAGTGTGCTGGTCCCATCATGGCCGTTGCCCGCCCCATTCCTCGTGTGCCGCTGTCCAGTTGACCCGGTGCGCCGACGCGTTGCCGGCGACACAGCGTAGCGTTCGCGATCTTCGTCCCGGCAGCCGATTCCCCTGTGGGCCTGGACGCCAGGCAAGATGGGTGGGTGACCCTCATCGATCAGCTGCCGCCGACCGCAGACCCCGACGCCCTCTACGAAGCCTTCGAGTCGTGGGCGGAGGAGCGCGGTCTGACGCTCTACCCCCACCAGGAGGAGGCGCTGATCGAGGTGGTCTCCGGGGCGAACGTGATCGTGTCGACGCCCACCGGCTCCGGCAAGAGCATGATCGCCGCGGGGGCCCACTTCGCGGCGCTCGCCCGTGACGAGGTCACCTTCTACACCGCTCCGATCAAGGCGCTGGTGTCGGAGAAGTTCTTCGAGCTGTGCAAACTCTTCGGCACCGAGAACGTCGGCATGCTGACCGGTGACGCGTCCGTCAACGCCGACGCGCCCGTGATCTGCTGCACCGCCGAGGTCCTCGCCTCGATCGCGCTGCGCGACGGCAGGAACGCCGACGTCGGCCAGGTCGTCATGGACGAGTTCCACTTCTACGCGGAGGGCGACCGCGGCTGGGCCTGGCAGATCCCCATTCTCGAACTGCCCCAGGCGCAGTTCGTCCTGATGTCGGCCACGCTCGGCGACGTCTCGATGTTCGAGGGCGACCTCACCCGGCGCACCGGCCGCCCCACGGCCGTCGTCCGCTCGGCGACCCGCCCGGTGCCGCTCTCCTACGAGTACAAGCTCACCCCGCTCACCGAGACGCTGACCGAACTGCTGGAGACCAAGCAGGCGCCGGTCTACATCGTGCACTTCACCCAGGCGCAGGCCGTGGAGCGGGCGCAGGCGCTGATGAGCATCAACATGTGCTCGCGCGAGGAGAAGGACCGGATCGCCGAGCTGATCGGCAACTTCCGCTTCACCACCAAGTTCGGCCGCAACCTCTCCCGTTACGTCCGCCACGGCATCGGCGTCCATCACGCGGGCATGCTGCCCAAGTACCGCCGCCTCGTGGAGAAGCTCGCGCAGGCCGGTCTGCTGAAGGTCATCTGCGGCACGGACACCCTCGGCGTGGGCGTCAACGTGCCCATCCGCACGGTGCTGTTCACGGCGCTCACGAAGTACGACGGCAGCCGGGTCCGCACCCTGCGCGCCCGGGAGTTCCACCAGATCGCGGGACGGGCCGGGCGGGCCGGGTTCGACACGGCGGGGTTCGTCGTCGCCCAGGCCCCCGAGCACGTCGTCGAGAACGAGAAGGCGCTCGCCAAGGCCGGGGACGACCCGAAGAAGCGCCGCAAGGTGGTCCGGAAGAAGGCGCCCGAGGGGTTCGTCGCGTGGACGGAGAACACCTTCGACAAGCTCATCACCTCCGACCCGGAGCCGCTGACGTCCCGTTTCCGGGTGACGCACACGATGCTGCTGTCGGTGATCGCCCGGCCCGGCAACGCCTTCGAGGCGATGCGGCACCTGCTGGAGGACAACCACGAGCCGCGCAAGCAGCAGTTGCGGCACATCCGGCGCGCCATCGCCATCTACCGCTCGCTCCTGGACGGCGGCATCGTCGAGAAGCTCGACCAGCCGGACGCCGAGGGCCGCATCGTCCGCCTCACCGTCGACCTTCAGCAGGACTTCGCCCTGAACCAGCCGCTGTCGACGTTCGCGCTGGCCGCGTTCGAACTGCTGGAGCCGGAGTCGCCGTCCTACGCCCTGGACATGGTGTCCGTGGTGGAGTCGACCCTCGACGACCCGCGCCAGATCCTCGTCGCCCAGCTGAACAAGGCCAAGGGCGAGGCCGTCGCCGCCATGAAGGCCGACGGCGTGGAGTACGAGGAGCGCATGGAGCGCCTCCAGGACATCACGTACCCCAAGCCCTTGGAGGAGCTGCTCTTCCACGCGTACGACACGTACCGCAAGAGCCACCCGTGGGTCGGTGACCATCCGCTGTCGCCGAAGTCCGTGATCCGGGACATGTACGAACGGGCCATGTCCTTCACGGAACTGGTCTCCTTCTACGAGCTGGCCCGCACCGAGGGCATCGTGCTGCGCTACCTGGCGAGCGCCTACAAGACGCTGGACCACAACATCCCGGACGACCTGAAGTCCGAGGACCTCCAGGATCTGATCGAGTGGCTGGGCGAGATGGTCCGCCAGGTCGACTCCAGTCTGCTGGACGAGTGGGAGCAGCTCGCCAACCCGGAGGAGATGACCGCCGAGGAGGCCCAGGAGAAGGCCGACGAGGTCAAGCCGGTCACCACCAACGCGCGCGCCTTCCGCGTCCTGGTCCGCAACGCGCTGTTCCGCCGTGTCGAGCTGGCCGCCCTGGACCAGGTCGGGGAGCTGGGCGAGATGGACGCCGAGGCCGGCTGGGACGCGGACGCCTGGGGCGAGGCGATGGACAAGTACTGGGACGAGTACGACGACCTGGGCACCGGACCCAACGCCCGCGGCCCGAAGCTCCTGGTGATCGAGGAGGAGCCGGCGAACCGGCTGTGGCGGGTGCGGCAGATCTTCGACGATCCGAACGGGGACCACGACTGGGGCATCAGCGCGGAGGTCGACCTCGCCGCCTCCGACGCGGAGGGCCGCGCGGTCGTCAGGGTCACCGACGTCGGCCAGCTGTGAACACAGGAGAATCCCACCCATGACGAACCCGGCCGAGAGCCTTGTCGCCCTGCTCGACCTGGAGCAGATCGAGGTCAACATCTTCCGCGGCCGCAGCCCGCAGGAGTCCTTCCAGCGGGTCTTCGGCGGCCAGGTGGCGGGCCAGGCCCTGGTCGCCGCCGGCCGCACCACGGACGGCGAGCGCCCGGTGCACTCGCTGCACGCGTACTTCCTGCGCCCGGGGCGGCCGGGCGTGCCGATCGTGTACCAGGTCGAACGGGTGCGGGACGGGCGGTCGTTCACCACGCGCCGGGTCACCGCGGTGCAGCAGGGCCGCACGATCTTCAATCTGACCGCCTCCTTCCACAAGCCCGAGCAGGGCGGTTTTGAACACCAGTTGCCGCCGGCGCGCGAGGTTCCGGCCCCGGAGTCGCTGCCCACGGTCGCGGACGAGATCCGGGAGCATCTGGGCGCGCTGCCGGAACAGTTGGAGCGGATGGCGCGCCGTCAGCCCTTCGACATCCGCTACGCGGACCGGCTGCGCTGGACACCCGAGGAGGTCAAGGGCGCGGAACCGCGCAGCGCGGTGTGGATGCGCGCGGTGGGCCCGCTGGGCGACGATCCGTGGGTGCACACCTGCGCGTTGACCTACGCCAGTGACATGACGCTGCTGGACGCGGTCCGGCTGCCGGTGGAACCGCTGTGGGGTCCGCGGGGCTTCGACATGGCGTCGCTGGACCACGCGATGTGGTTCCACCGGCCGTTCCGCGCGGACGAGTGGTTCCTCTACGACCAGGAGTCGCCGATCGCCACGGGCGGCCGCGGTCTGGCCCGTGGGCGGATCTACGACCTCCGGGGCCGGCTGCTGGTGTCGGTCGTCCAGGAGGGTCTGTTCCGGGCGCTGTAGGTCAGCGCCTTCCGCGGCGCAGCCGGCTCAGCAGTCGGTGCGGCAGCCGGGGCTTGCCCGGTTCCGGTGGTCCTCCCTGCCCGGGGGCCCGGTGGCCGTCGCGTGGGGTGGCTCGCGGGGCGGGCCGGTAAGAGCGTGCCTCGTCCATCGCGCGGGCGAGGTCGGTCCGCAGCCAGTCGATCTCGTCGGCGTCGTCCGCCGTCATGATCTCCGCGCTGAGCCGGGCCGCCGGTGAGCCGGGGGCTCCGTGCGCGGGCGGTCCGGGCCGGTGGCGGTTCAGGTAGGAGCGTTCGTGGGGGTCGGGGACGGTCTCGGCGATCCGGGCCGGGTCCAGGAAGGCGGCCACCGCTCCGGCCCGCTCCCAGGGGTCGTCGGTCTGTCGCAGCAGGAGGCCCAGGTGGCGGCCCCGCCAGTTGCGCGGGCGCAGGTCCAGGCCGGCTTCCAACTGTCCGCGCAGCCCTTCGGGGGTGCGTGCCTTCAGCAGCGGGGTGTGCTCCTCGTCGGCCGTGAACTGCCGCAGTTCCTCCGCCGAGTACATCCAGACCACGGCCCGGTAGCGGTTGAGGTGGAAGAACACGGGCACCACCAGGCCGAGGCGGGCGAGTCGGGTGAACCTGCCGGGCGAGACCTGCATCAGGGCTGCGCCCTCACCCGTACCCACCGTCCGCACCCGCTCCCGGACCGACTCGGGGAAGCCCTCCGAGCGGCGCAGCCGCTCGATCTCGGCGCGGGCGACGCGGCGGGTTCCGCCGCCTCCCTCGTCGGGCACGGTGCGGATCCGGCCGAGTTGGACGGCGAGGTCGAATTCGCCTCGGCGCAGTCCCAGTTCGCGGGCGGCGCGGGCGGGTGTGCAGGAGGTGCGGTGGGGCTGGGTGACGGTGTGGCCGGTCATGGTGGCTCTCCCCCGTGGAGTCCGGTGCTCACGCTGTGTGCGTTCGCCGTGACAGAACCGTAGCCAATCCGGCCGATCTCGCGGGCGGCCTGTGGATAACTCCAGAGGGAAGTGAGAAGACGCAGGTCAGAACTCTGTGGCCGAGTTCCGTTCGGGTTTGCGCGCGTCCACGCCGAGGTGTTCGCCGACCCGGTTCACGAGCAGGGTCATCTCGTAGGCGATCTGCCCGATGTCCGCTTCCGCGCCGCTGAGGACGCACAGACAGCTGCCGGACCCCGCGGCGGTCACGAACAGGACGGCGTCGTCGAACTCGACCATGGTCTGCCGGACTCTGCCCGCGCCGAAGTGGTGCCCGGAGCCCTTGGCGAGACTGTGCAGGCCCGAGGAGACCGCGGCCAGGTGCTCCGCGTCCTCCCGGCGCAGGCCGGTGCTCGCACCGGTCACCAGCCCGTCGTTGGAGAGGATCAGCGCGTGGCGCACATGCTCCACGCGGCCCGTCAACTCGTCCAGGAGCCAACCGAGTTGCTGATTCTGTGCCATGTCCCGTCTCCCCGTACGAAACACCCTCCTCCGGACGAGGAAGGTCCCGCCCGCCAGCTTTCCGGACAAGTCGGGGCAGAGGCAAGGATGACTTGGCACGGCACGCAAGACGGCCGGCGCCCGAGCGGTCCGGTCAGCTCACCGAGCCGAGGAGGCGGGCGGTGTGCATCCGCCCGGCGTACTCGACGAGCCGGATGAGCACCTCCTTGCCCGAGTCACGGTCCCGGGCGTCGCAGAGCACCACGGGCGTCCCCTGGTCGAGGTCGAGGGCGCGGGAGACGTCGTGGGCACCGTAGGCGCGGGCGCCCACGAAGCAGTTGACGGCCACCACGAAGGGGATGTGCCGGTGCTCGAAGTAGTCCACGGCGGGGAAGCAGTCCTCCAGGCGCCGGGTGTCGGCGAGGACCACCGCACCGAGGGCCCCTTGGGAGAGTTCGTCCCACAGGAACCAGAACCGGTCCTGGCCGGGCGTGCCGAAGAGGTAGAGCGACAGGCCGGAGCGGATGGTGATGCGCCCGAAGTCCATGGCGACGGTGGTCGTGACCTTCTGGTCCACACCGTCGGTGTCGTCCACCCACTGGCCCGCCTCGCTGAGCAGTTCCTCGGTGCGCAGTGGTCTGATCTCGCTGACCGCGCCCACCAGGGTCGTCTTGCCCACGCCGAATCCGCCGGCGACAAGGATCTTCAGCGCCAGGGCCGACGTGTCGCCGCCCGGCTCGTCGGAGTGCTCGGAGACCATCGATCACTTCTTTCGGGAGTGCCGGCGACGGCGCTCGTCGCCGGGGGCGCGTCCCGCGCTCACGAAGCGTGCGCGTGCGACTGCTGTGCGTGTGTGCGAAGTCAGCATCATGGCAACTCCGGCTTCCCCTCGAAGGGTTCGACCGCTTTTTGTCCGATGTGACCGACTCGTGGCGTTCCCGCGTCCGCAATGGTGTACAAATCGGCGCCATACGGGACCGTCCGGTTCTGATGTGTCATCTACAGGGCCCGCAGCCCTTCGATCACTTCGCGCAGAATCCGTTCGTCGGGAAGCTGCGCGGGCGGGACCGGGCGGCTGACCGTGACACAGCCCATTTCGAGGAGGTCCCCGAGGAGCACCCGGACGACGCCCACCGGAAGGTCGGCGCCCGCGGCGAGTTCCGCCACCGACTGCGTCTCGGGGCGGCACAGTTCGATCAGCGCCCGGTGCTCCGGTCCGAGCGCGGTGTCGTCGTCGGGTCCCGGCGCGCTCACGTCCAGCGTGACGAGCGCGATCAGGTCGAACCGGACTCCGGTCGGGCCGGGCTGGGTGCGTCCGCCCGTCATCGCGTACGGCCGGACGAGCGGCCCGGCCTCGTTGTCGTACCACTGGCTGCCCTGCTCGCGCGGGCCGCCCGTACGGTCTTCGGTCATCTGTGGGGAACGCCTTCTCGCCTCAGCCCGCGGCGGGCGGTCGCGCGCCCGTGCGGGGCGCGGTGTGCAAATGCTCGCCGACACGTTTCACCAAGCGGGCCATCTCGTACGCCACCAGGCCGATGTCGGCGGTCACGGCGGTGAGCAGGGCCAGGCAGGAGCCGTCGCCCGCGGCGGCGACGAACAGGAAGCCCTCGTCCATCTCCACCATGGTCTGGCGCACCCCGCCGGCCCCGAAGTGCCGGCCGGCGCCCTTGGCCAGGCTGTGGAACCCGGAGGCGACCGCGGCGAGATGTTCGGCGTCCTCGCGGCTGAGGTCGGTCGAGGCGCCCACGGCCAGCCCGTCGTTGGAGAGCACGACCGCGTGCCGTACCTCGTGCACGCGCAGCACCAGGTCGTCCAGCAGCCAGTCGAGTTCGCCGGAGCGCGGGGCGGTCCTGGGGCCGGGGTCCTGGATCATGCGGGATTTCCTTCGCTGGTGTCGCTGTGCGCCGAGGGGGCCGGGGCGGTGCCGCGGCCGGGCTGCCGCCCGCCGCCGCGCGCCCAGCCGTCGCGGTACGCCGCCATGCGGTCGCGTACGAGTTCGGGTGTGCGTCGTGCGTCGTCTCCCGGGGAGACGGTCGGGGCGGGCTCCTCGGCGTGCTCGCGCAACTGGGGTGCGAGGCTCGCCTGCCGGACCCGGCGCGGGAGGTCGTCGGAGCCCTGGGAGTCGTGGGAGTCGTCCGGGGGGCGGTGCAGGCGCAAGGCGGTGACTCCGGGGGGCGGTGGTTCGGTCGTGGCGTGTGCGGCGACGGGCGCGGGGGCGACCAGCGCGGGCCGGTCGGCGGGGGCCTGGACGGGCTCCTGCCGGGAGGTGCCGCCGGGCACGCGCGCGAAGGAGCGCTCGGCGGGCGGGGGCGGCTCGGCCGCCGTCCGGGGGGAACGTTCCGCCGCGCCGCCGTGCAGCAGGGCGGTGGGCAGCAGAACCACCGCGGTGGTGCCGCCGTAGGGCGAGGTGCGCAGGTGCACCTTGATGCCGTGGCGGGCGGAGAGCCTGCTGACCACGAACAGACCGAGCCTGTCGCTGTCGAAGAGGTCGAGCGCCTCGGACTGCTCGATCCGCCGGTTGGCCTCGGTGAGGGTCTCCTTGCCCATGCCCAGGCCGCGGTCCTCGACCTCGATCGCGTAGCCGTTGCCGACGGGTTCGCCGGTGACGCGGACCCGGGTGTGCGGCGGCGAGAACTGCGCCGCGTTCTCGACGAGTTCGGCCAGCAGGTGCGTGAGGTCGGCCACGGCGGCGCCGATGACGGCCGCCTCGGGGAGCTGACGCACCTCCACGCGCGCGTAGTCCTCGACCTCGGACACGGCGGCGCGGACCACGTTCGTCAGCGAGACCGGCATCCGCCAGGCGCGTCCGGGTGCCGCGCCGGAGAGGATGATCAGGCTCTCCGCGTGGCGGCGCATCCGGGTGGTGAGGTGGTCCAGCCGGAACAGGTCGCTCAGTTCGTTCGGGTCGTCCGAGCGGCGCTCCATGCTGTCGAGCAGGCTCAGCTGACGGTGGACCAGGACCTGGCTGCGGCGGGCGAGGTTGACGAAGACCCCGGAGATGCCGCTGGCCAGCTCGGCGCGCTCCACGGCGGCGCGCAGCGCGGCGCGGTGCACGGTGCCCAGCGCCTCGGCGACCTGTCCGGTCTCGTCCTCCGCGGGTTCGCCGGGCGGGGCCTCGGCGCGGATGTCGATCTCGTCGCCCGCGCGCAGTCTGCGCATGGCCTCGGGGAGTTTGCGGCGGGCGATCTCCAGCGCGCTGTTGCGCAGGCTGACCAGTTCCACGACGAGCCCGCGGCCGATCCGGACGGAGATCACCAGCGAGGCGAGGACGGCGGCGAGGCCGAAGAGCACCGCGGCCCCGGCCGGGGTGAGCAGACCCCGGGTGAAGGGGTCGGCGCGGTCGGCGACGCCGTGTCCCGCGTCAGCCTCGATGCCGCGCATCCCGTCCTGCACGCGCGCGAAGGCCCCGTCCCAGGCCGCCTCCGGGATCGCGTCGGCCGCGCGCTCGCCGGGCGCGGCGGCGAGGACCGCGTCCTCCGCGGCACCGACGGCGGCGTACGCACCGCTGTCGGCCAGGTCCCGCCAGGCGGCGCGCTCGGCGCCCCGCAGATCGACGACGGCCACCCCGGTGAGGGCGCGGCGGGTCTCCACGGCGCCGGTGAACAGCCGCAGCCGCTCCCCGTCGAGGCGGCCGGTCAGGCGGGCGCCGGCCAGGAGCGCGTCCTCCTGGGACAGCGCCTCCGCGGCGCGGGAGAACTCCAGCAGTACGCGCGCGTCCGAGCCGAGGTCGGCGTCCTGGATGCCGGTGAGCGCGCCGCCCACCGCGAAGGCCGCTCCGATGGTGCCGGTGTACCGGCGGTAGGTCTCGCTCCAGCCGGAGCCGCCGTCGCGCACGGCGGTGCGCAGGGTGTCGAGGCGCTCGGCGCCGCTGACGAACTCCTCCAGCCGGCCGGCCACCTCGGGGGGCAGTTCCTCGGCGTGGGCGACGGTGTTGTCCGGGCCGAGCCGCAGGGCGGCCACGGCCTCGTCGGTGCGCTCGGCGAGCTTGCGGTAGTCGTCGCCCGGCACCGCGGCGGGGTCGGTGGTGAGCCGTACCGCGGTGGCGCGTTCGGCCTGGAGGGCGGCGACGGCCTCGGCGACGGGCGTCCGGATCCCGGCGTCGACGCGCTGCACCTGCCGCAGCCGGGAGACGTCCTGCGCGGTGGTGACGGTGGCGTACGCCCACAGCGCCAGCAGCGAGACGACCGGCACCATCAGCAGACAGACGATCTTGGCCCGGACCGTGCGCGGCCGGACGTGCCACCCGCCCCCGCGCGCGGGCGGGTCGGCCGGTATCGCGCCGGAGGGGTCCTCGGGGCTTTCGTCGGCGGGCGGTCCCGCGTGCGCGCGGCGGCCGCGCGGGGGTGGTGCGGACGCCGTCTCGGCGCCGGGTGCGGTGGTCCTGCGGGGTGTACGCATGGCCTCCTCGCTCGGGAGTGGTTCGTCGGGGCGGGCCCGGCTAGTGGGCGGCGCTCTCGACCGGCCGTTGCGCGGAGGCGGACGCCTCGCGCTCCCCGGTCGTCGGGGACAGCGCGACGAAGGCCGAGGTCAGGAAGAGGTAGGACCCGAGGCCGACGGCGAGGGGGAAGATGAACTGCATCGCCGTGGCCCCGGGCAGGACGCCGCCGCCGGGTGTGACCCGCACGCTCACCGCGAACATCCCGGTGTAGTGCATGCTGCTGACCGCCGCGCCCATGATCAGGGAGGCGACCGTGACGGCGACGGGCGACTTGATGTTCAGCGCCGCCCACAGCGCGGCCGTCGCCGCCGCGACGGCGATCAGGACCGACAGCCCCACGAGGGCGGGGTCGTAGCGGACCTCGCCGTGCAGCCGCACGGCCGCCATCCCCAGGTAGTGCATGCTGGCCACGCCGAGGCCCGTGGTGAGTCCGCCCAGCAGGAGGGCGCGGGTGCGGTCGCGGCCGTAGCCGACGGCGAAGACGCCCGCGCAGACCACGGCCATCGCGACGAGCAGGCTCACGATGGTGAGCGGCACGTCGTAGCGGATGTCGGTGCCGCTGACGCTGAAGCCCAGCATCGCCACGAAGTGCATGGTCCAGATGCCGGTGCCGATGGCCGACGCGGCCGTGATGAGCCAGTTGCGACGTGACCGGCCGGTCGCACCGAGCGCGCGGACGGTGCAGCGCAGGCCGAGCGCGGCGCCGATGCAGGCCATCACGTACGACAGCGCCGGGGTGAGCAGCCCCAGGGCCGCGTGGTCCAGGTGTCCCATGACCCAGGGACGCTAGTCGGGGCATGGGGGCACAAAGGGGGCGCATTTCGAAAGGTGTTGCAATATGACACGGATACTTACGAAGAATGATCGGCCAGGGCTCGAAGCTGTGCGGCCCCGCTCATCCCTGTCGGTGGGGCGTCGCCCCGGCCGGTGCGGGATCATGCCGGACATGAGCGACGACCACACACGTGTCCAGGAGTTCTTCTCCGCCCGTGCAGACGACTGGGACACCCGGTTCCCCGGCGACGGCCCGGCCTACGCGGCCGCCGTCGCCGAACTCGGTCTACGCGAGGGCGACCGGGTGCTCGACGCCGGCTGCGGCACCGGGCGGGCGCTGCCGCCGCTGCGCGCGGCCGTGGGCCCCTCGGGCGTGGTCCTGGGCGCCGATCTGACCCCGGCCATGCTCGAAGCCGCCGTACGGGCGGGACGCCACCGGGACGGCCGGCTGCTGCTCGCCGACGTGGCCGCGCTCCCCGTCCGTACGCGCTCGCTCGACGCCGTGTTCGGCGCGGGCCTGATCTCCCATCTGCCCCGGCCGGACCGGGACCTGCGGGAGCTGGCCCGCGTGGTGCGCCCGGGCGGCACACTGGCCCTCTTCCATCCGATCGGCAGGGCGGCGCTCGCGGCCCGGCAGGGGCGGCGGATCACCCCCGAGGACCTGCGGGCCGAGCCCAATCTCCGCCCCCTGCTGGCCGGTTCCGGCTGGCGCATGACCTCGTACGTGGACGAGGACACCCGGTTCCTCGCGCTCGCCGTGCGGGAGGACTGAGCCCCGCCGCGCATCCCGCTCCGCATCCGGCCCCGGACCGCGCACCGCTCCGACGGCCCAACGCCCTTGACGGCGACGCCCTCTTCTGCTGCCGGAATTTCAACTCTACGTTGAACAGCAGGAGATGAAACGACGGGCAAGGACGATCAGGGGGAAGGTGGCCGTCATGTTCGGCAGGGTCCGACAGTCATGGGGCAAGGTGCTGGACGCCTGGCGCACGGGGGCGAGCGCCGACCGGGACACGCGTACGCACAACCTCTTCGAAGCGGCCGCCGCCTATGTCTCGGCCTGCGCGGAGGACGACCAGGAGCGTGTCGACGAGGCCGCGGGGTGGGTGTCGCCGGAAGCGCTGTCGTTCGGCGTGAACGAGCTGGCGTGCCGTGCCGTCATCGCCCTCGCGCGCGAGCGCGACGAGTCCCCGCGTGCCGTCGCGCGGGACCTCCTCGGCCTCCCGGCGGCCTGACCGGGACCCACCGGGAGGCCGTTTTCACCCCGTCCAACCGGAAAACAGCAGCTCCGAGTGGGGTGGGTGGTCGTGACAAGCGGCTTCCCGTCGCACTAGGGTGCGCGCCGTTGGACGAACCGATGGGGAGGCTGGGATGGCCGGGACGGACGAGGGCGCCGTCGCCGCCGAGGACGACGCGCTGTATGTGCTCACGGCGGTGCTGCTGACGCCGGCGAAGTTCCCGAGCGTGCTGGGCGACGACTATCCGGAGGCGTGCGCGGCGCTGGGCCTCGCGCCGCTCGCCGACGGGTACGGGCTGGTGATCGGCCAGGACGGCGACGGCGCCCGCTGGACGGTCGTCATCGACGACGTCTCGCTGGTCGCGGTCGCCATCGCGTCCTGGGACTGCGGCATGGAGTACGACCTGTCCCCGGACGAGCGGACGGTCGTCGCGGCCCTGCCCGGCTGGCCCCTGGCGGTCGCCGTCGCGGCGCCCAACGTGCCCGCTCCGCACGACCCCGAGCCGGACGCGGCGGACCCCCCGCCGCTGTCCCCGCCGGACACGTCCGTCTGGGGCCCGGCGCAGCGGCGGCTGGGCGCGGACGAGATCGCCCTGCAGTGGGCGGTGTGGCGCGAGCAGATCGACGACTCCGACTTCCCGAGCCTCGACGGCGACTCCGGGCCGGAGGAGGGCGACGAGGAGGCCCCGGAGGACACGCCGAAGGGGCACAGCGGCATCCGCCGGGTCCTCGCCGAGGCGCGCGCCTACGTGGACACCCCGCCGCCGCTGGGCCGGGTCCGCTCCGCCTTCGCGTCGGGCGACGCCCGTACCCTGCGCGCCGACGGTCCGGGCTGGTCGCTCGTGGCGAGGACGGACGACATCGCGTTCGTGCTGCTCGACGACGAACCCGGCGAGGTCCTTCCGGTAGGACGCGGGCCCGAGCTGCCCGGTCTCCTGGAGGCGCTCGACAGGATGGCCGTACGCCCCAGCTGAGGCGGTGTGCTCCCACTGAGGCGGTGTGCCCGAGGTGAGGCGGTGTTTGGGCGCACCATGCGGCGCCGTCGTTCCATGTGGGCCCAGCCCATGGATGAGGTGCGGAAGGGGTCGGACCATGGGGCGACTTCGGCAGGGCCCCCTGCCGGGTCCTCCCCTGTCCCGCTGCCCTGGAGGCACCCATGCGTCCGTCCCGAGGTGTTCCGTTCGCCGTCACCGCCTTGCTGACGGCGGCGCTCACCTGGCCCGCTCCCGCCGGGGCGAGCCCGGCCGGTGAAGACCACTGCGGGCGCCAGGATCGGCTGCGGGTGCCCGGCGCGGAGTTCCAGCGGACGGCCTGTCTGCCGGACCTGACCACCACGGGCCTGGCGGGCACCCCGTACACCGACCCGGCCGACCAGGCGGGTCTGACAGCCGCCGGGACGCGGCCGCCGTCGGGGGTGCCCGGGATCCAGATCGACGGCTACTTCCCGGACTCCTCACGGTTCAACGCCACGCACGGCTGGCGGCACGACGCGCAGTTCGTGATCCGGCTGCCGGACGACTGGAACGGCGGGCTCGTCGTCACGGGCGCGCCGGGCACCCGGCGCCAGTACGCCACCGACAAGGCGATCTCCGACCGGGTGCTCGCCCAGGGCTTCGCCTACGCGGCGACCGACAAGGGCAACAACGGCTCCGACTTCTACCGCGACGGCGACCGTCCCGGCGACGCGGTCGCCGAGTGGAACACCCGGACCACGCAGCTCACCCGCGCGGCACGGCGGGCGGTCGCCCAGCGCTACGGTCACCTCCCCCGGCACACCTACATGACCGGGATCTCCAACGGCGGCTACCTCACCCGCTGGCAGCTGGAGAACCATCCGGAGCTCTACGACGGCGGCGTGGACTGGGAAGGCGCGCTGTGGACGGCCCACGGCCCGAATCTGCTGACGTCCCTGCCCACAACCGTGGCCCGGACGACCGGCGCGGCACGGGACGAGGACCTGTACGCGGTGGGCTTCGCGCGCGGCTCCGAGTTCCTGTGGCCGTACCACGAGCGGGCCTACTGGGGCGTCACCCAGAAGATCTACCGGGCCGAGTTCGACCCGTCGTACGCCCCGGACTGTCCCGGCGCCTCGGCCGGTACCACCCCGGAGCAGGTCCTCGCGCCGTGTGCCGAGGACGCGGCCTACGACTACGCCTCGCGCCCGGCCTCCGTCCATCGCGCGGTGGCCCGGGTGGCGCTGACCGGGCGGATCGGCAGGCCGCTGGTCACGCTGCACGGCGACCTCGACGCGCTGCTGCCGAAGGCCGCGGACTCGGACGTGTACGCGCGGATGGTGGACCGGGCCGGCCGCGGCGCGCTGCACCGCTACTACACCGTCGAGGGCGGCACGCACGTCGACGGCCTGTACGACAGCCATCCGGACCGGCTGCGCCCGATCCTGCCCTGCTACCGCTCGGCGTTCGACGCGCTGGTCTCCTGGGTGGAGCGGGGCGTACGGCCGCCCGCCGACCGCACCGTCACCCGGCCCGCGGGCGGCGACGTGGTCGACTCCTGCGCGCTGCGGGATTCGGCCTGAGCGTCACCGGCGCCATCGGCGGCCGACGGCGCCTCGTGGCGGAGGACGGCGGCCAGGCCGGCCCGCAGGGCCGCTGCGGTGACGAGTTGGGCGACCGGCGCGGAGGAGCTGAGGAAGAGGATGTCCCGCCCCTCGGGGATCCGTTCGAGGAGATCGGGCACCGGCATCACCTCGTGCACGGGCAGGTGACCGTCGGCCGGCTCGGGGCCGGGCGGGAAGACGGGCACGGCGGGGGTGCCGTCGGGCGCCTCCGTCACCGCGGGCCGGCCCGCGGCGTCGAGGCAGACCGCCACCTCGGCGTCGGCGAGGACCACGGCGAGCAGGTCCGCGTGCTCGTAGCCGGTGGCGACCAGGCGTGCCGCGGCGTCGGCCGGGCCGGCCGGCGGGTCCCAGCCGTAGGCGTCCGGTGAGGGCCGGTGGCCGGGGTTCTCCGCCCACTCGACGATCTCGCCGCGGGCGTCGCTGCGCCAGCGGCCCGGCACCGCCCAGTCCGGCGGCGCCTCGCCCGCCGCACCGTTCCAGTGCCGGTCCACCAGCGCCAGCCAGTGGCCCGGCGCGAGACGGGCGGCCGTGACGAACTCCTCCGTGGGCGGGCGGAATCGGGGGTGGCCCGGCGGTACCGGGACGCCCTCCGCGGGACGGGTTCCGGGGGCGGCGGAGTCGGTCATGGGTTCCTCGGGAAGGGTGCGTGCGGGAGTTGCCGGACACCGAGCGCCCGCAGCGCGAGGGCCGTCAGCAGGGCCGCCGGGAGTCCGGCCCCCAGCGTGGGGTCGGCGAGCAGCAGCCGCAGCCGTACGGCGGGGCCCACGGTCAGGCCGGTCACCGGCAGCCGGTCGCCGAGCAGGGCGCCCTCCATCGTCTGGGCGTCGGTCAGCCGGTGGCCCGCCCCTGCGAGCAGTTCCAGCGGGATCGTGGCGGAGGGGGTGAGAGGGGGCACCTGGTCCTCGGTGAGGTCCTCCTCCCGTACGGCGTCCGACAGCCACTGCCGGAAGGCTTCGCCGCGGGCGGGCTGCTCCGCCGGAAGCAGTCCGGCGAGCGGCTCACTGCCGCCCAGGGCGGCCAGCAGCGCGGCCTCGGCCTCCCGCCCGACCGGGGAGGGCGGGGAGGGCGGGGCAACCGGGGCGGGCGGGGGTGCTGCGGCCGCGCCGGGTACCGCGGTGTCGTGCGGACTCAGTCCGCCGTCGAGGGCGGCGCGCAGCAGGTGTTCCAGGGAGGCGGCGCTCAGTGCCCCGTCCAGGCCGTCGCGCGCGGCGTACCGGCCGACGATCTGGTGGAGTCCTCCCCAGGTGAGCGGGCCGGGATCATGGTCGCCGGCGTTCCGGAACCGGAGCCGTTCCAGGGCGCCGAAGCCCTCGATCAGTTCGTGGAACTCCGCCTCGCGGGCCGGGTCGGAGTCGACGCGCACACCGTGGGTCCGCCGCAGGGCGCGCACCCAGTGCCGGGCCCGGTCGGTGCGCCCCGGCAGCTGCGGGGGCAGTCCGCCGAGGTCGGCGAGCGCGTCAAGGGCGTCGGTCCCCGGTTCGGGCGGGAACTCCTCGATGCGGCCCACGGGGTGGTCGGGGTCGTCGAACACAAGTAGTCGCGGCGGCCGTTCGCCCTCGGCCTCGCTGGTGCCGACCTGCATGTTCACGGTGAAGACGGTGCGGCCGGTCTCGTTGGCGACGTACTGGGAGGAGGGCGGGTGGGTGAGCAGGTCCTGGTCGGGGCGGGTCATCGACAGCTCGCAGACCAGCAGCCACACCGGCCGTTCGGGCGGCAGTGCCCGCAGGCTCGCGCGGCGGGCCAGCATCCGGCCCAACTGGCGCGGATGGACGGCCTGGTTGGCGCCGGTGCTGCGGCGGGGCAGGGTGGTGCGTCCCTGGTCGCCGTGGCCGACGGCGACGTAGGAGCCGGCCAGGCCGCGCGGCAGGGGGAGGGCGCCGCTCTCGCGTCCGGCGTACACACCGGGCAGCCCTTCCATGACGTTGGAGTAGTGCTGGACGGCGGACAGCGGCCGGAAGGACTGTTCCCGCAGGGCCATGTCGTGCGCGTCGAGGAAGGCCCGTCCGGTCAGTTCCTGTCCGTCGGCCGTGACCAGCGGGTACGACTGGATGTCCGTGTCGGGGAAGGGTGTGCCGTTCGCGGCGGTGACGGTGGCCCCGGGGTCGTCGGGCACGAGGCCCGGGTCCGCGGGCACCCAGGTACCGGCCGGGTCGCTGCCGGTGGCGGGCTCGGCCAGGAAGGGCACGCGGCGGCCGTCCGGGGCGGGCTGGAGGCGCAGGTCGCCGTAGGAGAACCAGGCGCGGGTTCCGGCACGGTCCGCGATCAGCCGGGCCAGGGACTCGTTGCGGCCGCCGTCCTCCGCCATGAGGACCACCACGGGCACGTCCGGCTGCCGCCGCGAGTCGTGCCGTACCAGTTCTGCGAACTCCTCGTCCGACACCGGCTGTCCGGCGAGCAGCAGCCGACCCTCGTCGTCGCGCTCGGCCACGACCGCGTGCGCCGCGGTCCCCCAGGGTGCGGGACGGACGCCCCGCTGGTCGGCGACCCGGTCCAGGTGCAGGGTCAGGCCGGGGCGTCCGGTCCAGTTCCTGCCGTGCGGCGCGCCGTCCGGCCCGTGGAGTTCGGACTGCTGGGGGTAGCCCTGCCGGGTCAGCCCGTAGGCGGCGACGGCGTCCAGGGTGCCGGCCCGGCCCCGGCGGTGGGCGCTGCCGACGAGGGAGAAGGCGTCGAAGTGCAGGGCCGCGTCCACCGGTGCGTCCGGCGGCAGATGGAGCAGCATGCGGGTGATGCCGTCCAGGTCCAGTGGTTCCCGGCCGAACCGGGGGTGCCCGGTGCGCGCGGCATCGATGACGCGCAGCGAGTTGTGGAGCGCGGTGCGCGTCTGCTCGGGCAGCGGCCGGGAACCGAAGGTGGCGTCGACGACGGCCCACAGTTCCCTGAGCCGGCGCTGGACCGGGTCTTCGGCGGGCGGCGGCGCGGACGTGAACCGCTCGGGCCGCACCGGGGGCGGGACCGGCCGCGGAGCGGGCGGGTGAGGCTGCGGCCGGTGTTCCCCGGCGGCCCCGTCCCACAGGGCGCGGACGGCGGTGTGGGCGTCGCTGTCGTCGCCCCGGCCGCCTTCCGCGATCTCCCACAGGGCGCGGGCGCGGTCCAGTGCCTCGTTCTCGACGTCGGTGGCGTCGACGGGGTTCACCGCCGAGGGGCGCACCCCGCGCGGGCGGGCGGGCTCGACACTGCGCGGATGCCGGGTCCGGGGGCGGGGGCCCTCGCCGTACAGCCTGCGCAGCAGGGGGTACAGGGCCGGTTGGTGGACCCGGACCCACTCGGGGCCGCCGTTGTTGCGCGGCCGTCCGGTGTACGGGTCGGTGCCGCCGTTGGCCATCAGATAGACGTTGGTGAGCTGGGCGAAGAACTCGCGCTCGTCGCGGCTGCTGTAGTTGGGGGCGCTGCGGCGGCCGTGGGCGTCGTGGCCGTGGAGGTCGCCGTCGGGCCAGGAGCCCGCCTCGCCCGCGCGTTCGGTGGCCCGGAACGCCTCGGTGACGCGGGCGCGGTCCTCGTCGTCCAGGCCGTGCAGGTGGACGGTGTGGGCCACCTCGTGGACCGTGGTCGAGTAGCCGTCGGGGTAGGCGGACCCGTCGGTGGGGACCGTGGTGCGCTCGCCCAGCAGGTTCTCCTCGGTGACGGCCGCCGTGCGCCGTCCCGCGCCGCGGACGCGCTCCCAGGGACGGCCGTCGTCACTGACCCCGCCGCGCAGGTCGCGGAAGGCGTCCAGGGAGGTCATGGCCTCGCCCTTGGGCACGACCACGACCCGTGAGCCTCCCTTGAGGAGGCGGGCCGCGACCTCGGGGTCCTGGAGCAGCCGGGCGACCTGGGTGCGGGCCCGGTCCCGGGCGGAGACGGGCCGTTCGACGCCGGCGGGCACCTGGGTCATCAGGTTCGCCGCGACCGAGGCGAACTCGGCGGGATCCAGCGCGGTACGCAGGGCGTCCACGAGCGCGGGATCGGCGGCGAGCCGTTCCCGCTCCTCGGGGGTCAGCCCCTCCAGTGCCGCGTCGCGGTCCGCGGTGGGCAGACCGGGGAGGCGTGAGGCGAGTTCGCGAACCGGGTCGGGGATCGCTTCCGGTGTCGTCGCCGGCGGGCCGAGGTCGCCGGGCGTCGGTCCGGTGTCCGCGCCGAGCGTCGGTCCGGTGTCCGCGCCGGCCGTCACCGGAGTGGGGGCCGCCTGCGGAACCGCCGAGCCCTCTGCGGGCGGAGGTGGCAAGGCGGGACCCCCCAGGACCCCTTGGGCCGGTGCGTCGCTGCCGTCGTAGTGGTTGCTGCCGTTGTAGTGGACCTCTGTCCGCCGGGGGGCGGTGTCGGGTCCGACGCGGTTGACCCGACGGGTCCCTGAAGGGAGCGACCGCACGACATCGACCCGCAGATCGAAGGCGTGTGCGAGCAGAGGGAGGAAGATCTCCCCCGCGGGTGTCCCCCAGCGGTCCTCCCAGTTGACGACGGCGTCCAGCAGCACGGGCAGTTCCGAGTCGTCCAGCGGCGCCGTGCTCTGCGGGTAGACCGTGCTGAGCAGACGTTCGAGGGCGGCGTCGTCGAGGTCGCCGGGATCCGGCAGCAGCCCGTGTGCCTCCAGGTACGCGAACATACGGCGCGGGCTCAGCTCCTCGGCCTCCGCCCGGTACAGGGCACGCGCGTCCGATACGGAGAGGTCGAGGTCGGCGGGGCGGGTCGCCGTCCGGGCGTCGACGTACCGCGCGAGCAGTTCGGCGGGGTCGAGTGCCTCGGGCACGGGGATGCCGTCGACCCCGTGGTGGGCGAGGGCCGCGAGCCGCTCCGCCCTGTTCATCCCCCGGACGCGGCGGGCGAAGGCGTCGGCGACCGTCTGCCGGAACTGGCCGACGATCTGCGGGTGCAGCCGCCCCTCGCTGCGCGCCACGTAGTCCTCCACGTGGGCCCGCATCGCGTGCAGCGCGGCCCGAGCGGGGCCGGCGGGGAGCTTGCCCGTGGTGGAGTAGATCCCGGCCTCGCGCCGCAGATCGGCACGGACCGTGTCCGGGGTCCCGAGCCAGTCGTGGGCGGCACGGTCGGTCGCGGCGAGGCCGGTCAGACGGGCCCGGAGGTGTACGGGGTCGCCGGCCATGAAGGAGTACAGCAGACACTCGCCGGTGGCGGGCACGGGCACGCGACGGCCCCTCGCCCGGTCACCGGCGTCCAAGTGCACAGGGGCGGGGGTCTCTTTGACGGGCGCGGACTCCTCAACAACCGGGGTCTCCTTGAGGGGCGCGGACTCCTCAACGACGGGGGTCTCCTTGACCGGCGCGGACTCCTCAACGACGGGGGTCTCCTTGACCGGCGCGGACTCCTCAACGGCAGAAGTCCCCTCGGCCGACGCCAACTCCCCAGCACCCGAGAGCCCTTTGACCGATGCCAACTCCCCAACAACCGACGTCCCCTTGACCGACGCCAACTCCCCAACAACCGACGCCCCCTCGACCGACGTGCTCTCCTTCCCCTTCGCCGTGGGCGTCTTCTTCACCGGCACCGCGAGCCGGTAGTGGCGGTCGTCGAGGCTGAGTACGACGTGTGCGCCCGTGTGCGGGGACGGGCCGACGAGTCCGCTCAGCGCGCCCTTCGGGTCCGCGGGACCGCCGAAGTCCTGGAAGGCGCCGTCGCCGTCGACGACGGTGACCCGCACGCCGAAGGTCCGTGCGGCCAGCAGCGGGAGGAGGTCCGCCGCGCCGTGGTCCCAGCCCGCCTCGGACGGGGCGTCACCCCGGCGCAGGAGTTGCGCGACGGCCAGTTCGGCGCGGGTCGCGGGATCGAGGTCGACGGCGTGCGGGATCAGACCGCCGAGGCCGTCGAACTCGCGGCGGGCCGGTGTGTCGGTGCCGAGGTCGAGACCGGCCGCGGCGATCTCCTCGGCGGTGAAGGCGTCGGTGAAGTCGGGGGCGACGGAGGCCAGCAGCTCGTCGTCGGCGTGGTCGGTGAGCCAGGAGGCCAGTTTGCGGCGCAGCCCGGACATGGCGCCCGGGTCGGCGAGGTCGATGCCCTCCGCGGCGAGCAGCCCGGGAGCCGCGAGTTCGAGTCCGTGGGCGAGCGAGCGGAGGAAGGCGTCCCCGTCCCTCGGGACGTCGTGCAGCGTGTACGTCTCGCTCGTGGGGGATGTGAGGACGGTGGCCGTGCCCGTGCCGGTCCTGGTGTAGCGCGGCGGGGCCGGGGACTTGGGCGCGGGCGGCTTGGGCGGGGGCGTGAACGTCACCGGGGGCGGCTCCGCGATGCCCTCCAGCTCCTCGCGGCCCTCCGAGGTGGCCGCGAGCCGATGCCAGCGGGTGAGCTGGTCGGCGCCGGCCCGTACCCGGTGGTACTCGCTCGCGGCCCGCTCCGCCGCGTCCCGGAGCGCGTCCAGTTCGTCGCGGCGGGTCTCGAAGGCGTCGCGTGCCTCGTCCCGGCGGGCGGTGGCGTCGTCGCGTGCCCGGTCGGGCGCCCTCGCGGAGAGCAGAGCGGTGTCGAGCCGTTCGTCGGCCGCCGTCTTCTCGGCCCGCGCGGCTTCGACGCGCTGGTCGGCGTCCTTTCGCAGCTGGGCGGCGGTTTCCCGTGCCTCCGTCAGGCGGCCCCGTGCGGCGTCCTGTTCGTCCCGCAGCAGTTCCGCCCAGCCGTCGTGGTCGGGGTCGGCGCCGTCCGCGTTCTCGGTGAAGGCGTCCCATGCGGCCTGCGCGGCGGCCGTGTTCGCGTCGGCGGTGCCGTGGTCCCGGCGCGCGTCGGCCTCGGCCTGCTTCAGGGCGGCGTCCGCGGTGGCCACCGCGGTGCGGGCCAGGG